>NZ_CP051517.1 GCF_012689525.1 Paraburkholderia aromaticivorans | reverse complement strand
CAGCTTGCGCTGCTTGCCACGCGATTTCATTTCATGGGTGACGAGGTTTTGCATGACGCCCGCTGCGGCGATGTTCCCGGCCAGCGCCTCGATGCCGGTAGGCGCTTTGCGGCGCACGTTGTGCGGCGACTTGCATAGCAGACCGAGCGGCACGTACTCGATCGGCGTGTCGTTGACGAAGCTGGTTTCTGGAACGGTTTCAGTTGCACGGCTTTCAACAATGTGATCCACGGTTATCTCCGGTTATGGCCATCGCACCACGCGAGGCACATAACCATTATACGGACAAAATGACCTAAGTAAAGAATATATCAACAGGTGTCGTTTGGAATTATTAATTGGACTTCAGGATTGATTTAAAATGAAAATCAAAATACTAATTATTTAGGACAAAATGTCACTACAATTAAGTTGTGCCTCGCGTGGTGCGATGGCCATAACCGGAGATAACCGTGATTGCTAATGAAACCAGAATCTCGTCAAACGTTGTTGTTGATGAGTTACGCCTGAATTTCCTTCCTCACTACCTGGGCGCGCAATACCTCCAGGGCGAAGCGTTGGTGTACGACTGGGCCGCGCGCCTTTCGAGTGCCTACAACGGCGGTTCGTGGGACTTCTTCCAGTTGTCGAACGGCGGCTTCTATATGGCCCCTTCGAACTGCGGACGGGTGCATGTGCGGTGGCATATGAACGGCTACAGCGACATGATGGGCGCGGACGCCTTCGGAATCGTCGTCACGCTGTTTGCCCTGTGCCATCTGGCGGAAAAGTGCGGCGATGACAGCATTATCGAGCACTACCACGAACTGCGCGCCTACGCGACGCAGCACGTAGAGGCCGCGAACATTCTCCGCGCTATCGACTAATCAACTAGCCCCGGCCTGCGGGCTGGGGTCTTTCGCCCTATCTGAAAATCAGTGAGGAAGAAATGGACATGACGCAAATTCGCCCAACCTGGCTGACCGCACTTCTGCCTTTGCTGGCCGTCTACCAGTACGGGGACCGTGAAATCGTGCGTGCTGAACTGTTCCGCATGGCGCTGTCGGCGGATGCTGCGGCGAAGACCGCCGACGCGCTGCACCGCATCGCCAACATGCTCGACCGGGACGGTCATGCGATCGACATGCACCGCGACGAGCTTCGCGCGATCGCGCGTGCCGCGCTTTCGGAGTTCGACCGCGTACCACCCCGCGCGCCTCTGGTAGCAGTTCACGATGCGGTGCGCCACACTCGCGGGCGTGCCGCATGACGACAGAACTGAAACGGGGTTGCGAACTGAAGCGCGGCGACGTGCTGTGCACATGGTTCGGCAATCAGACGATTCTTGAAATGCTGCCGTACCGCGGCCCGTTCGACTTCATCTGCGGCGTGGCGAAGTTGCCGGATGCCGAAATGTCGATCGACCGGGGCGGACTCTACGAAGTGTTGTTCGCCCAATAACCTGAACCGCCCGCGTGCGTATGGACACATTTGCGCGCGGGCTTCGGAGCCTGACATGCCAACCTTTACAATTGCCGAGATTGAACGGGCGATCAACGTGTGGCGAAACCGCCAGGCGTCTGGAGAAGACGCGGCGCTGTGCCCGAAAGCGCGTCACCTTGCCGATATCTATGGCGAGATGATCTACACACACGCAACGGCCATCGACGTGTCTTCGCTGTCTGCCGAGCAGGTGGAAGCCGTGACGACTGCCCTTTATCAACAGGAATTGCCGCTATGACCGACGAATCGAAGTTCCCCCCCGAAGTGCTCGAACAGTTTCGCCGCGAGCAGGAGGAAAGCGACGCCCACTTTACTGCCGCGCCTGCGCGGTTTTTTGAGGCATGGAAACAGGCTGTGATGCTGGCCGGTCCGGTGTATTTCGGCGATGGCACCAGCGAGGCCGTTGAGACGGCGAAAGACAAATGGGCGCTCGCGCCCAATGGCGCGGTCATTCTCGATGCCTTCGGTGTTCTCAGCAGCGGCGAGCGGACCTTCCTTGCCGCGCTGTATTCGTTCTACAACTCGCACGATAGCGTTCTTCTGTGGGAGAAAGCAGGCATCAGGGGCTTTGCCGACCTGTCAGGGCTGGACCTTGTTCGCCGCAAGCTGATCGCGGAGCTTTTGCTGAACTACGTTGGTTGGTAACGGGCAGGTGTGGCTGTGTCCGAGGCTGACAGGCACCGGCACGCCTGTCCGATCGCAGACGCGGGTGCCGGGCAGCCCCCTTCCTGCTAAACCAGGACTCGTATTGACTGGGAGCCTATCGCGCGCGCCTGCGCGCCCGGATCGAGGCGCACGGGGACCCGCGCCGGGAGGCGTGGGGAGAGCGCCGACCCGCAGCGGCAGCGGAGGGACGATCCGGTGAGGCACCGTGCAACTGCGGTGGGGGTCGTCAAGCAGCCGCAGGCTGCGTGTTTCCACCGCGGCAAAGCCGTGGGGGCTGGATCGAGGACAGAGGCACCAATGAATCGTTCAGGATCAGGAGGGCACCATGTTTCGAGTGCAGGTCTGGGATGACGAAGCGAACCGCTATTTCGATGTGGTGCTCAGTTTTGACCAGTGGGGGGCGGTCGGATTCAGACACGCGCAGCCTGGCGATACGCCGGCGGAATACGACGATCCAGGGGAGGCATGGCGAGATGCGGCTGACCTGCAGGAACGATTCGACGACGTGATCGTTACACTGTTCGACATGTCGACCGGGGAGCGACACTTTGATGAGCGCAACCTGCCGGAGGTTGGCGCAGATGCCAGTGAAGCTTCGGCGGCGCCCGAAATCTGGACGGACGACTGGATCATCCAGCGTGCCGTGCGTATACGGGCGGTGAGTGCTGGTGGTGACGTGTACGAACCACGGCCGGGATATACGCACCCGATGACTCGCGATCAGGCAGTCAAGGCGCTCGAGGAGTGCGAAGCGCGGTGGCCGGAACATGAGTTCCGCGCGCATCGATTACGGCTGGAAGAAAAGGTCGCGGCGGACGTGATCGACCGGGCGCGAAGATCCGTCCGATCCAGGAAGTACGACTAAGAGAAAAGGCGATAGAAAAATGACAGTTGATATTCATACACCCATTCGGGCCGAGTGTTTGCTCCCGGCGGATGAGGGATGGGAGCGGCCTCGGGGCGCTGAAGTTCAGGAGGTGGTGCGACGCATCGGCCTGTCGGGTCGGGCTCTCGCCAGGGTGCTCGGGCTGAGTGAGCATGGCGGCCGCCAGGTCAGGCGCTGGATAAGCGGAGAAACGCCCGTCCCCTATATAGCGTGGGCAATTCTCTGCGATATGGCGGGCTTGGGCACGATCTGGCGTGGCAAAACACTCGAATTGGGATTGAGTGGCATGGCTGAATCAGCATCCGATGATGAATGATCTCGGTGCGGTCATCGGCAACGTTTCATCTTCACGCTTGGATGGCCATTCAAACGGCAGTTCCGCTCAGCGTCCGCGGCGCATGACTGGCCCAAATAGTTATTTTGAGCGAGAAAACCAGAAAGCGGAATGTTCCGCCCTTGGTCGCCCGACGGTTTAGGCTGGCGCCCCGCAGCGGACCGCGCGTTGTCAGCCGATTTCTCCGTTCTCGACTTGCCGGCTTGTCTCTTCCGGAAGCGCGATTTCGGCATCTCGCTTCCGCTCCCCGACGCTCGATGTTGGGCAAAAGCGACGAGCGTCGTTCAGGTTTTGTTGAAATTTCCGGCGTCTCGCCCGTACGATAAGTACAGTACGTGGAAACAATCAATCGAGCGCCTATCGTGGAAGCCCTTGAACTTGAACCCAGCGTTTCAAAGGACGGTGTCGTTTTTGCGCTGTCACTGTGCGGCCGCGACATCGCGTGCGTCGTCACGCGCGAGACACTCGAGCAGCATTTCTGGGTGCAACCTGGAGCACCTGATGCGCGCGTCCTCAATGCCTTTTCCGAAGGGCGCAGGCGCATCGTGGCTTTGGCGGAACGTAAGGCCCGTGCCCGGCCAGGCGAGCGTATCGTGCTGACCGTCGATGACTTCGACCTGAGGAAATAGCGCGTCGGGCAGCTTGAAGGACGATGCGGAACCAGCCCCGGGGTGAAGGGGACATGATGGCGGAAATCACGGGATCACCGGAGGCCGTGGCACTTGAGCGCGTCGCTGACGCGGCACGGGAAGTGCAAGCAGCCCTTTGTTCCGGCGGTCCCGACACCCAGCTAGCGCGTAGTGCATCAACGCCTCGAGAGCGAGTATCTCTTGACCATACTGCAAGACTTCTGATACCCCAAGCGTGACGGAGATTGTTCACGTTCTTACCTGGCTCGTAGCGCCGCTGCAGCGCCTGGAGAGCTCACCGGCAGCGACCGCCGCACGACTCAATTCCATCTGCTGTTTCGCGAGAGGCACGCGCTATCTGGGGCAACAACTCCGCGAGCTCCTGCAGCGTAACGTGCTGCTCGGCGCATGACATGGCACCCACACCGGCATACAGTTCTAACGCCCGCTCTATCAATAGCTGCAGACGTGCGGCGGACGGCCCGAGGCCGCTGGTAATCTTCGACAGGTCAGAAGCCAATACACACCTCACAGACTCACATCGAACACAACCTATCCAGTATTATCGAAGTATCATCTACCTGATTCGATATGTCTATCAGCAACACTTCAGCGGCAATTCCAATCGATGTCGTCGTTGTCGGTGGCGGTCAATCGTCGCTCGCAGTCGCCTATTTCTTGCGCCGGGCCGGCATCGGCTACGTCGTGCTCGATGACCAGCCGGCGCCTGGCGGAGCGTGGCAGCATACCTGGGACTCGCTTCACCTTTTTTCGCCGGCACAATGGAGTTCACTGCCCGGATGGTTGATGCCAGCCACGGCAGAGATATACCCATCGCGAGACCATGTCATTCGCTATCTGACCGAGTACGCGAAGCGCTACGAAATTCCGGTCCGCCGTCCTGTGGACGTGACGTCGGTGTCGCGTCGCGAAGACGGGCTGCTTGTATCAACGGACCACGGCGAGTGGCTTGCAAAAGCTGTAGTCAGTGCCACCGGAACATGGGCGCGCCCATCTATTCCGGACTATCCGGGGCAAGCCTGCTTCGAAGGTGAGCAGTTGCACTCAGCCCACTATAGGAAACCAGAGATATTCCACGGAAAGAATGTACTGGTTGTAGGTGGTGGAAACTCGGGTGCACAGATACTCGCCGAGCTGTCGCAGGTCTGTCACACAACATGGGTTACGTTGGAAGAGCCCACTTTATTGCCGGATGATGTTGACGGACGCGTGCTCTTCGAACGGGCAACTGAACGGTGGAAAGCCCGTGTGGAAGGTCGCGCGGACCCCGCACCTACAGGCGGCCTGGGCGACATTGTGATGGTACCGTCGGTGCGCGACGCCCGTGAGCGGGGAGTGCTGCATTCTGTGCGACCGTTCTCGCATTTCACGGTCGACGGCGTCGTATGGAAAGACGGCTCCCACGCGCGCGTCGATGCCGTTATCTGGTGTACCGGCTTCCGCCCGGCACTCGAACATCTGCGGCCTCTGCATGTCCTTAACGACGCCGGCCGCGTCGATGTAGTCGAAGGTCGCGCGGTGCTGGAGCCACGGCTCTGGCTGGTCGGATACGGCGAGTGGTGCGGCTTCGCATCCGCCACGCTCATCGGCGTGATGCGCTCTGCCAGGTCAACGGCAACACAGATCGGCCAATATTTAACTTCTTTTGAGGACACAACTCCATGAGCGTCACGATTTACCACAACCCGGAATGCGGCACCTCGCGGAACACGCTGGCCATGATTCGCAATGCCGGCATCGAACCGACCATCATTGAATACCTGAAGACACCACCGACCCGTGAACGGCTGGTGGAGCTTATCGGCCGGTCCGGCCTTAGCGTGCGTGAAACATTGCGGCAGAAAGGTACGCCTTACGCGGAACTTGGTTTGGATGACCCCTTGCTTGGCGACGACAAGCTTCTGGATTCAATGTTAGAACACCCAATACTCATCAATCGTCCTTTCGTGGAGACTCCGCATGGCGTTCGGTTGTGCCGGCCGTCCGAGGTTGTTCTGGACATCCTGCCGGAGGCACAGAATGTGCCGTTCACGAAAGAGGACGGAGAAATTGTTGTCGATGAACACGGGCGTCGCGCGAAGTAGGGAAATCCATCGCTGTGAGCGGAAGACTCTGGAATGTCCTCTTCCGTGATGGATGGTGAAGCGGCCATAGGCGCGGCATCAACCGCCGATGAACGACATTTCAACCTTGGAGCGACCGTGGGCGGCGCCGCTTTCGCCACGTTGCTCTGAATATCTGTCGGCCCTTCGCCTCCACAAGTCCGCAACCAGTTGGCGCAACGGACTATCAGTGCGTCCGTTTCGCAGTGGCGTTCGTAGGTCCAGGCCGCGTGAGGCGAACAGACAGGTGAAGAGCTGGCCGTCTGCAGACAACCGCAACCGCGTGCAGCCTCCGCAGAAAGGCTGTGTGACGCTCGAGATGACACCGATTACTCCCTGAGCATCGGCATAGTGGAATCGAACCGACGTATCCGAAGGTTTGGTGCGGCTTGCCGGTACCAGCGGGAAAGCGGCGTCAATAATCCGTAGAACCTCGGACGAAGGCACCACCGATCCCATATTCCAGCCGTTGCTCGTGCCGACGTCCATGAACTCGATAAAACGGACTTCCACGCCTGTTCCCCGGAAGTATCGGGCCATGGGTGGAATCTGGGCGTCGTTCACTCCACGCTTGACCACCATGTTGACCTTAACCGGAGCGAAACCGACTCGTAGCGCCGCGTCGATTCCTTCGAGCACGAGCGCGGCGGGATAACCAACGCCATTCATTCGCTGAAATACGGTCTCGTCTATTGAGTCGAGGCTGACGGTGATGCGCTTCATTCCCGCGTCCCACAGCGACTGTGCCTTGCGACTGAGCAGCGAGCCGTTTGTCGTCAGCGTTAGGTCGACATCTGCGCCCGAAGGCGTTCGCAGTCGAGCCAGCCGCTCGACAAGATATTCAAGGTTCTTTCTAAGCAGTGGCTCTCCACCCGTGAGTCGAATTTTTTCAACACCGAGATCAACAAACACACGTGCAACGCGCTCGATTTCTTCGAAGCTGAGCAATTCCCGTCGGGGCAGGAATGCGTAGTCCTTGCCGAACACCTCCTTCGGCATGCAGTAGACGCAACGGAAGTTGCAGCGGTCCGTAACCGAAATGCGCAAGTCTCGCAACGGGCGATGGCGCGTGTCCAGAAGCGGTAGCTCTGCTGCCGTTATGTCTTGTGCACGGAAACCACGTTCCGTCGAGTCAGCGGCGCCGACTTCGACAAGCGGAATGACCCGCCCCAGAGTAAATGCCTTCATCGCAGCTCCACTCCCACGTGCGGATAGCCGCCGGCTCAAAAAAGAGAATACGGCCGACAATGCGCCGGCCGTCGTCACCTATGTATAACGGCGACTCTTGAAGCTGACCTTTTGCTTGTAATCCTCCATCGACCCGACCCGACGGATATTCGCCCACGTGCCCTTGTAGTACGGAATGATGTTGCGGTCCGTCCATGTGGTCGTGAGGTTGTCCTGGATGCCGTTGATGTGGCCAAACACCATGAAGGTCTGGTCATGCTTCAGTTCGGCAGCCGGATAGGCCATTGCGTACGTGGACCCAAAGTCGTTGAAGACTTCGACGATATCGCCCGCGCCAATTCCGAGCCCCTGTGCATCGTCCGGGTTGATTTCGATATAGGCCATCGGGTCCCGGTCACGAACGAATTCGTTGTACTGGTCGTGATAAACCGTTTGCCACACTTCGTTCGTACGACCGTTGTTAATCCAGAAGCGGTATTTCCCTTTCTGGTCTGCAACCAGCTTTGGCAACCCTGGCCAGGGAGACGGCTTGAACTGCGCCTTGCCGTCTGGCGTATCGAATTTGCCGTCCATGTACATCATTTCGGTGCCGACGAGCTTCCCACCTTCCCACGCCTTCGCTGGCAACTGCACCCCGTTGTTGGCCATGACGCGTAGCCGTTCGTAAGTGACCAGGTTACCGGTATTGCCGCCCTGGCTGTCTATCTTTTCCACGCCCGGTTGCCCGGCGCGACGGAATCCATCGTTGAACGCGTCCTCTTCGGTCTTCCAGTCGAAACCCTCAAATCGAGCGACCATCTTCGTGTTGCCATCTTTCTGATACATGGCGCGCAGCGTGTTGGCAACGCGCGCGGCGATAAGGCAGTCTGGCATCGCGCTTCCGGGCGGGTCCATGAACCGCTCGGACAGGCGCATGCGGCGCTCACCGTTCATCGACGTCAGATTCATCTCACCCGGGTGCGTTGCGGGCAGCATGAGGTGCGCGGCCTCCTGGAGCTTCGTCGGATAGATGTTGATGCTCGTCACGAACAGACCGCCTTTGCTGGTCGCGTCGTAAATCACATCGACCAGTTGCTCCGTGCTCGCACCACGTGCACCCAGCATCGCGTCTTTCACGATTTGCGAGCGACGCAAGACCACCTCGCGCAGACCCTGCGCATTGTTGCTCGTCTGGAAGTTATTGCACGCCCACCACGTCATCATCCGTCCCTTGCCGTGGATGAGCTCCTGGTCGATGTATATCTTTGTATTGCCGGGATATGGCGGCCTCGTGTATCCCTCCTGATGTCCGCCCATGCGCACGCAGCCCGTGCCTCTCCGTCCGACATTGTGAGTGGCCAGCGCAACGTCCAGCAGCGACGACTGAATCAGATAATTGTCGTTGCCCCAGATGATGCCCTTTTCGTAGGTATGCATCGTTCTCGGAAACTGGCCCGGCCCCTTCGGCTTATATGACCACTCCGCTGCGGTCTTGATTTTTTCAACCGGTACACCCGTGATTTTGCTGCAATCGTCGAGTGACAGCTTGTTGGCCTGGACAGCCGCGTCAAATCCATTCGTATGCGCAGCAATGAAGTCTTTGTCAATCCATCCCTGCTGGACCACGTAGGTAAAAATCCCGTTGAATAATGCAATGTCAGTGCCCGGCTGGATATCCAGATGTAGCACGTTGTCCTTTCCGGCTACCTGCTCGGCAATGGCAACAGTTGGCGTGCGTCGCGGGTCCACGAATACGACTTTTGTTTTCGGGAGTGCCTCGCCTGGGAAGCGTTGTTTTTTCTTGTCGAGCGTCCCGCCCTGCAGGTTCGGCACCCAGTGATTCAGGAAGTAGTTCGTCTGCGTTTCGTACGAATTCGCGCCGATAGACCAGATGACATCGGCTAGCTCAGCATCCTCGTACGAGTTGTTCAGTTCCCCAACACCCATCTCACGGGTAGCGTGGCACTCCGAGTTGTACGCGGGACGGTTGTGAATGCGGACCATCGGTGTCTGCAGCGCGGTAAACATCAACTTGCCGGAACCCCACGTGTTCTCGAATCCGCCTCCCGCACCACCATGGTCGAAGGCAGAAAAGACAATACCGCTCGGGCCATCCTTGTCGAGCACCTTCTTCATCAGGCCGGCGTAGAGCGCCAAAGCCTGGTCCCAGGTCGTATCGACCCACTGGTCGCTCAGGTAGATGCGTGGTTGTCTCAGACGCTCCTGGGTGATCCCGTCAGCCGCGTACATGTACATCGCCATCTTGCCGCCGCGCGTCGAACTCAAGCCGCTGTTCACGACGCAGCTCTTGTCCGGAACAATCATGATGGTGTGGCGAGAGCCGTCGCGGTCGGTGACCACGTTTTCCATCGCAGGCGTCATGATGAGCGAGAGCGGTGGCAGCTGCTTGCGGAAATCAACGCCAAGCGCATTCTGGTTGGGTGCGCGACCACCTTCCTGGTCTTCCGGCCACTTGTACACGTGGTATCCGCATCCGACGATGCAGAAATGGCAGGTCATATTGGTTCGCTGGGCCGTGACCGGCGGTAGCGCAATGCGGTCCTTATCGGTAGGCATTTTCAGCTCCTCGAACTCAAAGTACGTTGGCCTGGCGGCCGTATATCAACCCTTCCACGCCGACTGCCGACACGGTGCCTGTCTTCTCGTCATAGTGAAGTCGCACGCGCGGCAGATTTTCGGTGGCCTGCCCGGCAATCATCTGTCCGGCTTTCTCCGCATCGAACATGCTGAAGTGGCAGGGACACTTGAAAACCTTCGTCGTGGGCTCGTATATGACAGGACAGCCCATGTGGGTGCACATGGCGCTGTAGGCGACGATATCGCCATCCGGTCCAACGCCACCCGGTACCCGGCTGCCTAGCTTGAGCGCTGTGCAGGGCGACGCGGCATCGGGGTAGGCAAACGAGACTGGCGCGTTGAGCGCCATGCCGCCGACATGGGCTACGGGTTTTCTCGGATACGGAAGTTTCGTCCTGCTCGTATCCGTTGTGTTCGCGGCAGAAGCCACGTTCGGAGCAAGCGCTGACGCGGCAGTAGCCGCAATCGAGCCGCCACTGATTTTTAGAAATGTACGGCGTGCGACTTTTAAGTCTGACATGGTCTCCTCCTCGCTTGAATCTTGCTCGGGTAGTCGTTAGCATCGACTTAATGGCAAGACGTATGCCATGCAGTCAAACGTCCGCCGAGAGCCTTGCGCACTGCGGGTAGTAATTCAGCAGACCTGATGGACGCCATTACCGTCCGGTAACGGTTCGTGATTGGGGGAGAGCCGTTATGTCACCAATTCGTAACATCGGGCGGCGGCGGGTTCTGCGCTTCGCGTTAGGCGTTCCACTCCTCTCGTCCTTCAAAGTTCCATTTGCCAGCGAAGGCCCGGCGGTTGCGTTCGGTACGACCGCTGTATTCCTCGACAACGAGATCAACCTGCTGGACCGGTGGAGCCGCGAGCTTGGTGCGGTATGCAGTGCAGACGTGAAGTTTGTGCAGCGCAATAGCTATCGCGAGATTGACGACCTGCTGGCCGAGAACAGGCTGGATGTAGCGTGGGTCTGTGGGTTTCCGTACGTCACGAACCCACTGACGATGCGGTTGATGGCGATACCGGACTATCAGGGGCAGCCGCTCTATCGTTCGTACCTGATTGTTCCCAGAAGCGACACGCAGACGACCCACATCTCGCAGCTTCGGAACCGGGTGTTCGCATACAGCGACCCGCAATCAAATTCCGGTTTTCTGGTCCCGACTACCGAACTGATACGTGCGGGTATCCGGCCGACCCGCTTTTTCAGGAAGTCATTCTTCACGTATGCGCACAGGAAAGTTGTTGATGCCGTGACGACTGGTCTCGCGGACGCGGGTGAGATTGATGGCTATGTCTATGACACCATCGAGAAGCAGTACCCGGAACGCACCCGCGACGTACGCGTTGCGTGGCGCTCCCCGCAGTATGGTTTTCCGCCGATTGTGGCGCGTCACTCGCTCGACGACGAATCGTTTCTTCGTATCCAGAGTGCGCTGCTCGGGATGAAAGACCGTCCTGAAGGTCGGGATGTGTTGCAGCGATTGAACCTTGACGGTTTCGTGCCGAACGACGACAAGGTGTTCGACGGTATCCGCAGCCTGGTTGCGATTCTGAACTCCGGGCCGGTGTAGGGTCACGCAGATGCTGTCCCATCTCAGCTACCGCTACAAGATTCCGCTCGCCCTGAGCGCAGTCATCCTGCTGACGGAAATACTCGTGACCGTCGCGCTCGTAAGCGTTGCGGTATCCGATGCCAGAAATGACCTCGAAAGTAGCGCCCAGAATCTGTGCCGCGTTCTCACGCTGTCGGTTCGAGACCCTATGGTCAAGGACGACCTGTGGCGTGCATTCGAAGCGATTCGAACACCGGTGGCGGTCAGGGAGCCCTCGAATCCGCTGAAGGAAATCGTTCTGTTCGATGCCAGGGCGCGGGTGTACGCGTCAACCTCTCCCCGGGAGGAACCTGTCCAGCGGCCGGTCGCCCATCTTCCCGCCCAGTTCGGTACGGTCATCTCTCATCTTGGAGGCTCCGGTGACCCGTTCTTCTTCGACTTCCCTGGATTGTTCGCGAGCCGTGATGTCACCGCCGGCATGCCAGTGAATTCCGACGACGGGAGCCGCCTCGGCTATGTGGTGCTGGTCTATGACGCCAATACCTTCTACGGCCGCGTGCGCTCGACGCTGCTCAAGCTCGCCGTAGCCACGGTGCCAGCTTTGTTGCTACTGATACCGTTGGGCTGGGTGTGGGGCGACCGGATGGCGAAGCCGCTCCTGCGCCTCGCAGCGGCCATGGCTCGCGTTGGAAAGGAGCATCCGGAAAAAGTGGGAGCGGGCATCACCGCGCAAAGTAACGACGAAATAGGTCAACTGGAACAGCAGTTTCGGACCATGCTCGCAGAACTGGCGCAAAAACAGGACCTGGAACGCGAAGTGGTCGTCTCCGAGAGACTTGCTGCCGTAGGCCAGGTCGCAGCCGGCATCGCACACGAAATCAACAATCCGCTCGGCGGCATGCTGAACGCTATCGATACGCTCAACACTCACGGTGAGCCCGACGCTCAAACAAAGAAGACACTGGGGCTGCTCGAACGCGGTCTTGGCCAAATCCGCGCGACTGTCGGCGCGTTGCTGTTTGAGGCGCGGCTGGACTCACCAGCGATGAGTCTGTCGGACTGGCAGGATTTGAAGCTGTTGATAGCGCCGCAAATACAGGCTAAGCAGGCAGCGTTTCATTGGGACATCGAGCTGGACGAGGCGATAGCACTACCCGCACACCTGGTACGCCAGCTCGTTCTCAACCTGCTGCTGAACGCTGTGAAGGCAGTGGAAGTTGGCGGGCGCGTTGACTGTCTGGTTGCAGTCAACGGATTTGGGCTGCAAATAACAGTATCGAACACCGGTCAGCACATATCGGGCGTTGCGATGGAGCACCTGTTCGAACCATTCGGGTCGGTTTCCAAGGCCGAGGGGCGGCGGTCGTACAGCCTCGGATTGTGGGTGAGCTATCAAATCGTCACGCAGCTCGGTGGCACAATTTCAGTGGACAGTGCACCGGGACGGACGTACTTTGCCGTGCTGTTGCCGGTTACTTCTCCGTGAAACAGGAGAGCATCATGTCGACCACGCTTATCTGCGTTGTCGAAGACGACCCCATCATGGGCGAGTCTTTGGCTGACCGCTTCCGTCTGGAAGGGTTCGATGTGGACTGGCATACCGACGGTGAATCGGCGTTCGGCGCTATGCAGAATCGCCCTTATCAGGCCGTCATCAGCGATATCCGGCTGCCCGACATTTCTGGCGAGGACCTGTTTTCGCGTTCGGTGGCCGCGCACGGGTCCGTGCCGCCATTTGTTTTCATCACGGCTTACGCGTCAGTCGATACGGCAGTTGCTCTCCTTAAAAACGGCGCAGCAGACTACATCACGAAGCCGTTCGACATAGGCGCGCTGGTCGACAAGGTCAGACTTCTCACAGGGACGGGCATACCCGACCGCGCCATGCCCGCGCAGAGCGAGCTGGGTGTGTCCGAAGCGATGCGGCGCCTCGCCGAACTCGTGCCGAGAGTCGCAGGTCGAGCCAAATCGATTCTGATTACCGGCGAATCGGGTGTCGGCAAGGAAGTGCTCGCGCGGTTCATTCATCGCCATGCGCCTGGCGACGCATTTCCGTTTGTCGCAGTCAACTGTGGTGCCGTTCCGGAGACGCTTCTCGAATCCGAATTTTTTGGCCACGAGAAAGGAGCCTTCACCGGCGCGGAGCGGCAGAAGAAGGGGTACTTCGAACAGGCTGAGGGTGGCACGCTCTTTCTCGATGAGATAGGCGACTTGCCTCTGTCGATGCAAGTGAAGTTGCTGCGTGCGCTGCAGGAGCGACACGTCACGAGAGTCGGTGGTGAGAGAGGATTCGAGACCACCTTCTGGCTGGTCTGCGCAACGAATCGGGACCTCGCGGAACTGGTCCGGGTCGGAAAATTTCGGGAGGACCTCTTCTATCGCATCAACATCCTGCAGCTACGCGTCCCGGCACTTCGCGACAGGCCCGACGATGTCCTATGGCTTGCCCATCGTTTCGTACGCGACATTGCGGGCCGGCTTGGTGAACCAACGAAACTGTTTCATCCCTCGGCCGAAGCGCGACTGGCGACATATGGGTGGCCCGGCAACGTGCGGGAGTTGCAAAACCGTCTTGAGCGCGCATGCATCGTGTGTTCCCGCAACATGCTTTTTTCGTCCGACATCTTCGAGGAGGATGGGTCCCAGGCTGCAGCAGCGCTGGACATGGACACTCCGCTCGAAGGCTACATGGCTGCATGCGAAAACGCGTTCATTCGCGCCGCGCTGCTGCAGCACCAGGGCCACATCTCAGAGACCGCCCAAGCCCTCGGTATTTCGAGGAAGAGCCTGTGGGAGAAGATGCGCAAGCATGCGATTGCGGCCGAGCCGCTTCATTGAACCGCCCTCACAGGTGCGTCGGCATGCAACGGGACTACGCGCATGGAATCTCACGAGAAGGACGAGCCGCTCGAGACCCGACTGGTACAGGTGCGTGGACAGGTGCAGGGCGTGGGCTACCGGGAGGCCTGCGTACGCCGCGCGCGAGAGCTGGGCGTCACAGGCTGGGTCCGCAACCGAATAGACGGTTCAGTAGAGGCGATACTGCAGGGCTCGCCGGAGCAGCTGGCAGCCCTGTGCGCCTGGCTCAGCGAAGGCATGTCCGCTGCGCTTGTCGAAGCGCTTGAGGTAACTGAGATGCCGCCACCGTTTGCCCGCTTTGACAATTCCGAGCGCTTGCCCACGCTGTGAAGGTAAGCAAATCGCTCCGGTGAAAGAAGGCATCGTTCCGCATTCATGAGGCACCGGCGCCTTCTCCGGGCAACTCCTGAGTCAGTTACGACGTCCGCTGGTACCAGTGTCGCGATGAGTTGACCACCTTGACGACGACGAGCATGACCGGTACTTCGATAAGTACGCCCACCACAGTCGCCAATGCGGCGCCAGATTTGAGTCCGAACAGACTGATTGCTGTCGCAACCGCCAATTCGAAAAAGTTGGACGCGCCAATCAGGCAGGACGGAGCAGCGACGTCGTGTGGCACGCCCAGCTGCCGGTTCGCCAGGTAGGCGAGCGACGAATTGATAATCACCTGAATCAGGATGGGCACTGCGAGCAGCAGGATGACCACTGGCTGAGCAATGATCTGCTCGCCCTGGAACGCGAAGAGCAGTACCAGCGTCAGCAGCAGCGCAGCGATGGAGAACGGACCAATCTTGGACAGCGCTCGCTGGAAAGCCTGCTCGCCCCGGCGTAGGAGAGCCTTGCGAACAATCTGGGCGATGATGACCGGGATGACGATATAGAGCACTACGGAAGTCAGCAGCGTATCCCACGGCACCGTGATGTTCGAGATGCCAAGCAGCAGTCCGACAACAGGTGCAAAAGCGAACACCATTATCAGGTCGTTTAGCGCGACCTGCGACAGCGTGAAGTACGGGTCGCCCTTGGTCAGTTGGCTCCAGACGAAGACCATCGCTGTGCAGGGCGCCGCAGCGAGCAGGATGAGGCCGGCGACGTAGCTGTCCAACTGGTCAGCGGGCAACAGCGACGCGAACGCGTGCCGCACGAAAACCCATGCCAGAAACGCCATCGTGAACGGCTTGACCGCCCAGTTGATGACGAGCGTCACACCGATGCCTTTCACCTGGTTGCGAACCTTTCCCAGCGAGGCA
Source organism: Paraburkholderia aromaticivorans (assembly GCF_012689525.1). NCBI lineage: Bacteria > Pseudomonadati > Pseudomonadota > Betaproteobacteria > Burkholderiales > Burkholderiaceae > Paraburkholderia > Paraburkholderia aromaticivorans. Next base: position 127,421 of record NZ_CP051517.1, on the reverse strand, counting down.
AAGTCGATGCGCAGCAGCATCGGAATAATCATCACCCAAATCAGAATCCCGACCGGGATGTTGACATGGGCCAGTTCAAGCGTCGAAACGGTATGCACGGTGCCGGGCAACAACTTGCCGAGGACAATGCCGACCACAATGCACAGCGCGACCCAGACGGACAGATAGCGCTCGAAGAATCCGATTCCACTGGGTGCCCGGCGCGCTACTTTTGCGGCGGTTTGACTGCCTGCCATCGTTACTCTCCTTTCTCACGCAGCGACGTACCGATGTTCTGCATTTCCTGCTGGATTGCGATGCGGTCCAGCTTTTCGAATGGCAGATTCGTGAAGAGCTCGATGCGCTTCCTCATCTGAACATAGGCCTGCAGGAATGCCTTGCGCTTGTCATCGTCCGAGCCTTCGGCCGTCGACGGGTCAGCTACGCCCCAGTGTGCTTTGGCAGGGTGACCGGGCCAAATCGGGCATACCTCGCCGGCTGCGTTGTCGCAGACAGTAAAAATGAAATCGATTTGCGGTGCGCCGTCTTCAGCGAACTCGTCCCAGCTCTTGCTGCGCAGCCCTTCGGTCGAAATCCCCTGCGAACGCAGCAGGTCAAGCGCAAAAGGGTTCGGAGCCGTTCCGGGATGGCTGCCGGCGCTGTAGCCGACGAACCGGTCGCTCGCGAGCTGATTAAGCGCCGCTTCAGCAAGAATAGAGCGCGCGGAATTGTGCGTACAGAGGAACAGGACGTTGTATTTGCGGTGTTCGGTCACGAGATTCTCCAGCCTGTTTCAGGCAGCGGCTTGTTATATCGACATCTCTAATATAATGGAAATGTCGTTGTGCGGCAAGTTGCCCCGTCCGCATCATGCCTCAGCGGCTACGGGGCAATCCGCTCGTCACATAAATTTCATAAAGCCGAACCCTTGTCACCTGAATGTCACGAACTATACTTAGCATCCCGACAGTCGTAACGTATCTAGTTTTATGGAAATGATGCTTACTTACTGAGGATGACCAAGATGAATACGCGGTTTGTGCAACGTCTGGCGGGTGCTTTAGTAGTGGCAACCTTCGCGGTCGCCGCCCACGCGGTAGAAATCACCGGCGCCGGTTCCACCTTTGTGTACCCCATTCTCTCGAAGTGGTCTTCGGACTACAACCAGGCTTCGGGCACCAAGGTCAATTACCAGTCCATCGGTTCCGGCGGCGGCATCGCGCAAATCAAGGCCGCGACGGTCGACTTCGGCGCGACCGATATGCCGATGTCCATCGAGGACCTGAAAGCGAAGGAGATGGGTCAATTTCCTTCCGTCATTGGTGGCGTCGTTCCGGTCGTAAATATCGAAGGTGTCACGCCGGGCAAGATTCGTTTCACCGGGCCCGTTCTCGCGGACATCTACCTGGGCAAAATCAAGAAGTGGAGTGACCCGGCCATTGCGAAAGCCAACCCGGGTCTGAAGCTGCCGGACGCCACCATCACCGTGGTGCACCGCTCCGATGGTTCTGGCACCACTTTCAACTGGGTCAACTACCTCTCGAAGGTCAGCCCGGAATGGAAGACCAAAGTCGGTGAAGGGACGTCTGTCGCATGGCCCACGGGCGTCGGCGGCAAAGGTAACGAAGGCGTCGCAGCCTACGTGAACCGCCTGAAAAACTCCATCGGATACGTCGAGTACGCCTACGTGCTGCAGAACAAGATGACGTATGGCTCCGTGCAGAACAAGGCCGGCAACTTCGTTGAACCGAACGCGAAATCGTTCCAGGCAGCAGCGGCAACCGCAGACTGGACCAAGGCACAGGATTTCGACCTCGTGATGACTGACGCTGCGGGTGCTGATGCCTATCCGGTTACTGCCACGACGTTCATCGTCATGTACAAGCAACCGAAGAACGCTGCGCAATCGAAGGCAACCATCGAATTCTTCCGCTGGGCGCTCGAGAAGGGCCAGCAGCAGGCCCAGTCTCTTGACTACGTTCCGCTGCCGGAGCCGCTCGTCAAGCAGATCGAGACGTACTGGTCGACCAACTTCAAGTTCTGACGGTCCCGCAACCCACGGTGGCGTGGGGCCGATGGCGCCCGCCACCAGTAGAGGAAATGTTCATGCCCACTACTGCTGAAGAACTGGCCAAAGGGTTAGACGGTGAGCGCCGAAAAGGCACCGTCCTCGGTACCGAGCTGACGTTTCGGGCCCGCAAGCGCTGGCTACCCGATGCGGCGGCGGACCGCATGTTCTGGTTTGCGGCCTTTAGCGCAGCGATATTCGTCCTGGTCCTGCTATCTGGCGTCGCGTTCTCGATGCTGTGGGGTGGCCGGCTCGCTTTCCAGACGTTCGGCTGGCATTTTCTCGTCAGCACCGATTGGGATGCCGTGGCTCACAAATTTGGCGCGTTGATTCCAATCTACGGCACGCTGGTGAGTTCTTTCCTGGCGCTGCTCATCGCGGTCCCAATCAGCTTTGGTATCGCGATGTTCCTCACGGAAATCGCACCTCGCTGGATGAAGGGACCCGTCAGCACCGCAATCGAGCTGCTCGCTGCGATTCCCAGCATCATCTACGGCATGTGGGGCCTGTTCGTGTTCGCCCCAGTGCTTGCCGACCATGTTGAGCCCTGGCTCATCAACACGTTTGGCGACGCGTGGCTGATTGGCCGGCTGTTCTCGGGCGCGCCCATCGGTCTCGGCCTGCTGCCGGCCGGCCTGATTCTCGGCATCATGATTATCCCTTTCATCACCGCTGTGATGCGCGACGTCTTTTCCGCGACGCCACAGATGCTCAAAGAATCTGCTTTCGCGCTCGGGGCAACGCGGTGGGAAGTGATTCGAAAGGTCGTTCTTCCGTACACACGCTCAGCGGTCATTGGGGCCATTTTTCTGGGTCTCGGTCGAGCATTGGGCGAAACGATGGCGGTGACCTTCGTGCTGGGCAACGCCCACGACCTGAGCGTTTCGCTGATGGACCCCAGCAACTCCATCGCGGCGACCCTCGCCAATGAGTTCACCGAAGCCGATTCGCCCATCTACCTGTCGTCGCTCATCGCGCTGGGCTTCGTCCTCTTTGTGGTCACGTTCATCGTCCTGGCATTGGCAAAGATTTTGCTGCTGCGCCTGAACAGCATGGAAGGAGCGAAGTGATGGACACAACCTTCGACATGAAGAAATTCCGTCGGCGGCGCATGACGAACAACGTTGTTTTCGTCCTGTCGGTCCTGTCGACGCTTTTTGGCCTGTTCTGGCTGTTCTGGATTCTCGCGACTACGGTGATAAATGGCTTCGCGGCGCTAGGGCCGAGCCTTTTCACGCAGATGACACCGCCACCAGGTCAACAAGGGGGGCTTCTGAACGCGCTGTACGGTAGCTTCCTGATGATAGGTATCGCATCTCTCATCGGCGTACCGCTCGGATTGATGGCAGGAATCTATCTGGCCGAGTACGCACGCCGTACGCGCCTTGGTGCAGTCGTGCGCTTCGTCAACGACATCCTTCTGAGCGCACCGTCGATTGTCATCGGCCTGTTCACCTACGAGCTCATCGTGCGTCAGATAGGCCACTTCTCAGGCTGGGCCGGAGCGGTGGCACTTGCCATCATCATGTTGCCGGTCGTCATCCGGACCACCGATGAGATGCTCCAGCTGATTCCGGACAGCATGCGTGAGGCCGCACTGTCGCTAGGCATCCCGCGCTGGAAAATCAGTTCTCGCATTCTTCTGAAGGCTGCGAGCGCCGGCATCGTGACTGGCGCGTTGCTCGCCGTCGCCCGCATCAGCGGGGAAACCGCGCCGTTGCTCTTTACCGCACTGAACAACCAGTACTGGTCAACGACGCCGAACGGCCCGCTCGCTAATATTCCGGTCGTTATCTTTCAGTACGCGATGAGCCCGTACGAGGCGTGGCACACGCTGGCGTGGGCTGGCGCGTTCCTGATGACGGTGTTTGTCCTGGCGCTGGCCATCCTGTCACGCACCTTCTTCAATCGCGCTCATGCCTCCCGTTAAGATGCCAACCGCCCGGACGACCAAAGCGCGCATCTCTGTGCGCGGACTGAATTTCCACTACGGCCGACGTCAGGCGCTGTACGACGTCAACGTCGATTTCCCAGACCGGGAAGTGACCGCAATCATCGGCTCGTCAGGTTGCGGCAAGTCGACACTGCTGCGGGTTCTGAACCGGATGTACTCGATTTATCCAGAGCAGAAAGCGACTGGCGAAGTCGAGATGGATGGAAAAAACATCCTCGACCCGCAATTCAAGCTGAACGAGTTGCGTCTGAAGGTCGGTATGGTGTTTCAGAAGCCTACGCCATTCACGATGTCGATTTACGACAACGTTGCGCTGGCGATTACCCATCATGAAGTGTTAACGCGCAGCGAACTGGATGAGCGCGTTGAATTCGCGCTGAGGCAGGCTGCCTTGTGGGATGAGGTAAAGGACAAGCTGGACCAGAGCGCGTTAGCCCTGTCTGGTGGACAACAGCAGCGTCTTTGTATTGCCCGTGCGCTAGCCATCGACCCGGAAGTGTTGCTGCTGGACGAACCGACTTCCGCGCTGGACCCGATAGCAACCGGCAAGATTGAAGACCTGCTGCATGCGCTGCGAAAACACTACACGGTCGTCATCGTCACTCACAACATGCAGCAGGCGGCCCGCGTCTCGGAGCATACTGCGTTCATGCATCTGGGGAAGCTCATTGAGTTCGGCACCACCGAGCAGATTTTTTCGAAGCCCAACCAGAAAGCGACCGAAGACTACGTCACCGGCCGTTTCGGCTAGGGAGCGAAAATGCCCGATAAGCACCTCTCCAGCCAGTTCGACGCTGACCTCAATCTGGTATCCAGACGGCTACTCGAGATGGGCGGTCTCGTGGAACAACAGATTGCCCGTGCTATGCAGGCGCTGGACACCTTCGACCTCGATATTGTCGAACAGGTCATCTCCGATGAGCATCGGTTAAACACGATGGAAGTCCAGATAGACGAGGAGTTGAGCAACATCATCGCTCGTCGCCAGCCTGCCGCTAAAGACCTCCGGTTGCTGATGGCAGCCTCGAAGACCATCACCAATCTCGAGCGCGCGGGCGACGAAGCGCGAAAGATAGCGAAACGTACGCGACGCATTGCAGAAGACGGCGCGGCGCGAACAATCAACATCGCAGAAATCAAGCTGTCGGGTGAAATGGCGACGCACATCCTGCGTCGGTCTCTGGACGCATTCGCAAGGCTTGATACCGTCGCCGCAGCTCAGATTGTTCGCGACGACCAGGCCATCGACGAGCAGTTTCGCGGGTTTGTTCGCAAGCTTGTGACGTACATGATGGAAGACCCCCGGCGCATCTCCGTTGGGCTCGACTATCTATTCGTCGCCAAGGCCATCGAGCGTATTGGCGACCATGCGACGAACATCGCTGAATTCATTATTTATGTCGTCAAAGGTACGGACGTGCGCCACCTGCCACACGAAGAACTCGAGCGCCGTGCGCTGGATACCAAGGACTAACGGGCAGCCATTATGCAAATCAGCGTGCTGATAGTCGAAGACGAACCCGCCATCATCGAGTTGCTTGCTGCCAACCTGAAGCATGCCGGCATGCACCCGCTGCCAGCTCGAGACGTCACGGTCGCGAGCGCGTTGATAGCGGAAGTTCTGCCCGACCTGATTGTGCTGGACTGGATGCTGCCCGGCATGTCTGGGCTCCAGTTCATGCGTCTGCTTCGCGCTGACTTCAGGACTCGCGACGTGCCGGTCATCATGCTGACGGCCCGGGATGAAGAGCAGGACCGAGTGGATGGCCTCGAAACCGGCGCTGACGACTATCTTGCCAAACCGTTCTCGCCCAAAGAGCTTGTCGCCCGTATCAAGGCGGTCCTGCGCCGGCGAGCCCCACAGTTGACGGACGACGCGGTCACTATCGGCAGCCTCACCCTGGACCCGGCGACGCGGCGGTTGTTCGTGAAGGACGACGATGCGGAACTTCTTGTGCATCTTGGGCCGACCGAGTTCAAACTACTTCACTTTTTCATGACGCATCCCGAGCGTGTACACAGCCGTACGCTGGTTCTTGATCAGGTGTGGGGCGACCATGTGTTCATCGAGGAACGAACTATCGACGTGCACATCAAGCGACTACGGGCGGCACTGAAGCCGGTCGGCTACGACGCCATCATCGAAACCGTTCGCGGTAGTGGTTACAGGCTGTCTCGAGAGCCGCAGCCGCGACGAATGGAAAAGGCTGCGTAACGCCGGCCGATTTTGCTCGTCAACGAATGCGATGCACCTCCAGGCGAAAGCGCCGCTACGTTCATGAAATTCTCCAGTCATCGCGTTAGAACTGTTGGTGGCCATCGGCACGGTCATCACAGACCGTCTGCGGCGGCGGTGCCGGGCACACAAAAAACGCACTTTCTACTCTGGGGGCCGGTTCGATTTCTCCTGGGCATGGTACAGATGGCGTTCGCCCTAATAGCCATCGCGGAACTCCTGCTCCATGGACTCTCGCCAACTGCTCTCGGTTGTGCTGCGGTGTCGAGCATTGCAACGTTGCTCAGTCGCCTGCTGTACCGTGGCCGCGGCGGACCTGACGGTCGCAAATTGTGATGGCGATCGATGCCGGGCATCGTTGTCGCGCCGCTGTCATCTCAATAGGTTTAGAATCGTCGGCTAATCTCGACGACCTGTGCACCATGAAGGAAAAAGACGCAATCAAAGCCCTGTCAGCGCTGGCCCAGCCGACGCGTTTGGGTATATTCCGCCTGCTAGTGACGGCCGGACCCGACGGATTGAGCGTCGGCGTTATTCAGGAGCAACTGGACCTTGCGAGCGCCACGCTGTCCTTTCACCTCAAGGAACTGACCCACGCGGGTCTCGTGTCGTCCCGGCAGGAAGGCAGATTCGTCTACTACGCAGCGGAGATAGACCATATGAATGGCCTGGTCGACTTCCTGACGGAGAACTGCTGCCAAGGTGTTGAGACGGCGGACTGCAAACCCCGCAAAAAGGTGAAGTGTTAGGTTGAGCTCAAAGCGCCGCGCAGTCGCGGTCGGTGAAAACCTGGATGTGCGCCAGAAGGATTCCAGTTGCAACGGCCGCCTCGTGACCTTGGGCGGCCGTTTGCTTTTGTGGCCGCGAATCAGCAGCAGCCGACTTTTTTCTCAATCCCAGCTGGAATCGCGGTAACCGGGGCACAGCAGGCCCCGCCCGCTTCAGGGGCCGCCGAGTCCCGGCTATCCGCTCCGAACATCGGGATGCCGCCGAGCGTGTGGTACGTCTCCCAGGGTACACCGGCCGGGTCCTGCGTCCAGTATTTGTTCGAACTTGCGTAACAGCACTGCGCGCCGGGCTGGTCCTGTACCGCGACGCTGCCGGCGACGACCTGCTCGCGAAGAGCTGACAGCTCCTCATCGCTATCGACTTGAAATCCCAAGTGATTGACGCCCGCTTCACCGCCACGCGCCGAAATGGCGAAGTTCACGCGCGGGTCTTCAAGCATCCACTTCGCGTAATCGTCCTTGAGCACAGTGGGCTGCGCGCCGAACATGCTGCTGTAAAAACGCACGCTTTCATCGAGTGTCGGGACAATAACGTGCACGTGAAATCGCTTCATTTACGCCTCCGTTTCGTTGGTCGCGCAGCCGCATTGTTCCGCTTGCTCCGCTGCGCAGCAGTTTTCCATCAGGAAATCCATGAGCGTCTGCATGTGGTCATAGCTGGCGCAGTAGATGATGAACCGCCCCTGACTTTTGCCTTCAATGAGCTCTGCGTGGGCGAGCTCCTTCAGGTGAAATGACAGCGTGGGCGCCGGGAGCCCCAGCTTTTCGGCAATGGCACCCGGACTCATACCCGAACGTCCAGCGGTGACCAGAAGGCGGAATACCGCGAGACGGGTCTCGTGCGCGAGCGCTGCCAGCGCCTTGACTGCAAGCTTCGAATCGAGGGTTGCCATCACAGTCCTTTATTGGTTGCTCGCCTTCGCTTCCTGAGGGGAATAGTCGGCAATTGCACGAGAAGCGAGGTCGGTTGCCGGGTCGAGCGGACGGTCCTCTTTCACGCGTTCGCTGTAGCGGTCAACAAGATACTCGGCACGGCCGCGCAGCAGTAGCGTGAACTTCACGAGCTCCTCCATCACGTCGACCAACCGGTCGTAGTAGGACGACGGCTTCATCCGGCCGTCCTCTTCGAATTCTTCAAAAGCTTTGGCAACAGACGACTGGTTGGGGATGGTGAACATGCGCATCCATCGTCCGAGCTGACGGAGTTGATTGACTGAGTTGAACGACTGCGAGCCGCCACTCACTTGCATGACGGCAAGCGTGCGCCCCTGCGTCGGCCGGATACCGCCGCTGACCAGCGGCAGATGGTCAATCTGCGTCTTTATCAGACCGGTGATGGTGCCGTGGCGCTCCGGGCTACACCAGACGTGTCCTTCCGACCAAAGGGACAGCTCGAGCAGCTCTTTCACTTTCGGATGGTTCTTCACATCAACATCATCGGCATGCGGCAGACCACGCGGGTCAAAAATCCGCGTTTCGGCGCCGAACGTCTGCAACAGGCGTGCGGCCTCTTCAACGAGCAGACGCGAGTACGAACGCTCACGCAGCGAGCCGTAGAGCAGCAGTATCCGCACTGGCGGCTGGCCTTCCATTCCAAGACGCGCGGAGATGTCAGTGTCGAAAAAATCTGGTTTGGCAGCCGGGAATGTCTGGTCGCCCTTGATTGCGTGAACTGTCATTTCATTACCCTGCAATTTGATATTTCCAAGTATATGGAGACATTGGGCGCATTCAAGCGGCTTTGCTCCGCCCCTGGAGTACCAACCCTCACTCGTTACTTGCATTCTACAACATTTCCGGTATTCTGGAAATGTGAAATCTTTGGAGAGGCGCCATGAGCTGCGATGACCAGGTTTCGTCTGAATGGCTCCTGCCGGCATCGGGAGGGTGGCAATGCAGCTCCGCGCAGGGACTTCTCCTGCTGGCCGCACACGAGCGTGCAGATGTGTCACGACAGAGAACGAAGGGTGCACGCACTGAGTCTGCTTCCGGGAGCGCGGCACTAGCAGCCGGCCTATCGTCGGCATTTCAGCGGGAAACCGGTTACGTGGCGTCTGCCATTGCGCTCACGGCTGCCGCCGACGAGAACCCTGCGATATCGCGCTTCCTCGCCGCGGGAGGCTCCTCCGCCGCGGTGCTGGTGATGAATGCGGAAGCGCTCGGCAGTTGGCGTCCACCATGCGACTGGGAAACGCCCCTGATGCGAGTCCGCAATCGTCTGGCCGACGAGGGTTTGAAATTCTTCGTCGCATTGACAACGCAGGGTCAGAAAAGCGGAATGGCGGCAATGCTCCGACGGGTACGCGTGAAATTTGTCTCGCGACGTGTTGAGCATTTCTGCAATCGGGAGGGCATCGGCTTTTTAGGTACCGTCAACGAAGCGCCGAGCCTGATCGCCATGCCCCGGATAGGTCCTGAGGCCGAGCGCCTTGCCGTCGCTTTGGCGCAGAGGCTCGCCTCGGCGACTTTCTTCTGTTGCGACGCGTTTCGCACCGGCATCGTCCCTAACCTGAGCAAGTTGAGAGGCTGAACAAATTGAGCACGATGTCGAGTCGAACCGAGAACGCCAGCGGAGACAACGCGCCGGCAGACAGCCAGGACCGACTAGTTACATGGGCCCTGGCGCTGGCGCAGCTGGTGTCATGGGGCTCCGTCTACTACTCGTTCTCCCTGCTGGTAGTGCCGATGGAACAGTCCATGGGGTGGAGCCGGACAGCCACGAACGCCGCGCTTTCCGTTGGGCTCCTGGTTTCGGGATTTGCTGCGTATCCCATCGGCCGCTGGATTGACCACGGACTCGGGCGCCGGGTGATGGCCGTCGGCTCGGTTATCGCGGCGGCGATGCTGCTGCTCTGGGCCGACGCGCAGTCGCTGACGGCGCTCTTCGTCGCGTGGATAGGTCTCGGCATCTCAATGGCGGCCACGTTCTACGACCCGGTCTTCGCCGTTGTGACACATCGTTATCCGCGAAGCTTCCGCACCAAAATCACACTCATCACGCTGGTCGCAGGATTTGCCAGCACGGTCTTCATACCGCTGACCCAGTTACTGGTCGGCTCGGTCGGGTGGCGCACATCGCTTGTTGTGCTTGCGGCATTGAACCTGATTATCTGTCTGCCTGTCCATGTACTGGCAATCCGCTCCTCGCGCGCTGCCCCGGGCTCCCGGCAAACAAGTGGTTCAGTAAAGCTGGCCAACGACGCAGCCACACGTCGCGCGCTCCGTTCCCCAGTTTTCTGGGCGCTCGCCGTGTGCTTCACAGCCTACTATGCGACGTTCGCGGCGCTCACATTCCATCTGGTGCCGCTCATGGTTGAGCGTGGTGTGCCGAACGCCGTGCTGGTCACAACCATGGCGCTCATCGGTCCAGCTCAGGTCGCCGCTCGTGCGGTGTGGTTCACGTTCGGCCGGACTGTCCACGTCAGCACCGTGGGCATCATCGTCGTGACGCTTTTCCCGCTGTCGACCATTGTCCTGATAAACGCTGGACATGCGGCGGTGCTGCTGTGGTTGTTTGCGCTCTGCTACGGCGCTGCAAACGGGATGATGACAATCCTGCGCGGCACAATTGTCCAGGACCTGATGTGGACTGAAGGATATGGCGCGGTCAGCGGTATGCTTTCCTTCCCGTCAAACGTCGCGAAGGGCATAGCGCCGATCGCCGCAGCCAGCATCTGGAGCTTCACGCACGGATACGTGGCCGTCGAATGGACGGTGTTTCTCGTCTCGATAGTGTCAGCTATCGCGTTCTTTGTGGCCGTGCGGGTGAGCCGCCACGCGGCGATCAGCGTAGCCTGATATTTCCTTTGTCATAGACCAGCATTGATACATTTGCCATGAAGATACGTGCCGCACGAAGTGATGACCTCGATGCCATCAAAACATTGCTCGCCGAGAACGAACTGCCGGTCGCTGATGTGGGTGCAGCCTTGCTCGTGGACTTCCTGGTCGCAGAAGACGCCAGCGGCAGGATTGTTGGCAGTGTGGGTCTTGAGCGGGTTGGAACGGATGCGCTGTTGCGGTCATTGGCGGTTGTGCAAACTTCGCGCAATGCGGGGCTGGGAGCTCGCCTGCTGGCTCGCGCGGAAAACCTGGCGCGCGCGTCCGGCATATCGGAGTTGTGGTTGCTTACAACGACGGCTGCGGATTTTTTCCCGCGGGCCGGATATGTAGCGGTGAATCGGGGCAGCGCGTCCTCTGGACTGCAGGCGAGTACGCAGTTTGCGCAACTCTGTCCGGCGAGTGCCGTATGCATGATGAAGACGTTGTAAAGTCTGTTGGCCATGCGGCTTGCGGGACGTCTGGCCCCGAAAGAAACTCTCCGCAGTTCAAGACGCGCACGGCTGACCTATGGTTTGCCTTCGAGTGTAGACGGGGTCAACAGTGATCGCACGTCGACCTGCTGGCCCTGGAGCATAAGCAGCCGCGCGTGGAGCACTGTGTCTTCGAGAACTAGCTTCACACACATCGTCGATGTTGGAGCAGTGACATTCGCCCCTGCAAAGGTTGCCGCGGATCGACGCCAGCGAGGTACTAGCCGTGATTATCGACCCACGCACGTGCCCAACCTAGTCCGGCGAGCTGAGCCTCTTCTTCCGTATCAAAAACACCGAGTACCCCGGAAGCTTCAACCATCTTTGTGTCGCGAGTGATGGTTCCGCTGCCTGCGTATCGCTCAGGTGAAAGGATGTCCTCCTGCTGAAGGATGGCGTGACCGAAGATGCGGTATCCCTTGTAGCTTCCCGATTCCATCAGCGCACGACCTCAACATACGAGTCGTGAGCATCGACGCGCAGCACATTCCCCTCGGGCGTTATCAGACGGGGGATTTCCGAGACGTCAGGCGTAACGCGTCGCGTACCTGCACCGGCAGCTCCCTGCTTCACGGCGAGCCTGGCGGCGGTGGTCGGCGTGCGATGCGCCCGTGCCTTTAACAAATGGGGCACACGCCGCTTGTGCGTAAGCGAATTCGTCGCGCCCGCTCCCTGAAGCGATCCACCTCGAGTTTCGGGCGGATTCCAGATTTCTATGTAGCGCTCACCTGCAAACACGGGCGAAGTACACGCCAGTAAAAGCAACCCGCATCCAACCAGTTTCACTATCGTTTCTCCTTGGCGATGCGATTCAATCTGTCGCTGCAGGATACCTCCCCTCCGACGCACGACCCGTCGCAGCCGTCACAGTAGTGGCGGTCGCGCACGGCACCGTCAACAAGCCAGACATCCGTTTCCACCGGACTAGCGGTACCCACCGAGCGGCCATTTTCGCACGCAAAGAACGTCGGCTCCCCGGCTCGTCCGCGACGAATGGCTTCATCGATTTCATGCTCGCCAAACGCAGATTTCATGTCGGCGACAAACGCCGCAATTTCTGGCATCGGATGGCTGACGGGTTTGCGAACGCGCATATCCATGGAGCTTCTCCCCAAAAAAGTACCTGTTCGCCGCTACGAATTTCCGTGTAGGATACTGTACATCCATACAGGTATTTGCGCAATTCAATGACTGTCCCGTCCCCCAATCCGGAAGCAATTCACCCGTCCCTGTGGCGGGCGGCGCAGCTTGCGCGCGGTCGTGGCAGGACGGTCGATACCGGCTACGCGGCGCTTTCAGCAGAGCTGCCCGGCGGCGGATGGCCGATCGGCGCGCTCATCGACCTGCTGGTCCAGCAGGCCGGCGTGGGAGAGATGCGGTTGCTTCGCCCTGCGCTCAGCGCACTGGGCAAACGGCCAGTTGCGATGGTGCAGCCGCCGCACGTTCCGAACGGCCTTGGTCTCGAGTACATCGGTCTTTCCCCGGAACAGGTGCTGCAGATTCGCGCCGCAAAGACGGCCGACGCATTGTGGTCAGCCGAGCAGATCCTGCGTGCCGGAAGCTGCGGTGCGCTCCTGTTCTGGACGCAGTACGTGCAGACGTCTTCGCTGCGGCGGCTGCATCTGGCCGCGCAGTCTTCGGAGACGCTTTTTTTCATGGTCCGTCCACTGGCGGCGGCGCAGGATGCGTCCCCTGCCGTTTTACGACTGGCGCTCCGGCCAGAACGCGACGGCCTGACCGTCGATATTGCGAAGCGACGAGGTCCAGCACGCGCAGACCCTCTGTCCATCCCACTTCAACCAACCCCTGTTCTGTTTTCGCACCATGCGCGTATTTCTCGCCGTCCACTTGCCCCGGTTGCAGCTCGAGGTCTTCCGGCCTCGGTGGCTGCCTGAACCTGTGCACGGCTGCGTGGTCCTGGACAGCGGCAAGGTGCTCATCGCAGACGGGGTTGCCAGGTCAGCAGGCGTGCGGGTTGGAATGAAACGCGGCGGTGTGCTGACGCTCGCGCCGGAAGTGGAGATGTACGAACGCGAGCCGGGCCGTGAATATGGAGCGCAGCGGGAAGTGGCGATCGCGCTCATGAGATTCTCGCCAGATGTCGCCATGCTCGACGAGGCCGTCGTGGTCGTCGACATCGGTGCGAGCCTGCGTCTGTTCGGCGGTCTGCTTGCGGTGTGCCGCCAGGTGAAAGCGATACTCGACGCAATTGGACTGACCGCGCGAATAAGTGCCGCGCCCACAGGTCAAGGTGCATGGTTGCTCGCGAAACACCGGAACCGGCGTGTACTCAAGATGGAATCGCTTGAGCGGCAACTATCCGCATTGCCATTGCTGTCGGTGCCGGAAGTCCGACCGTTCGCTGACTGGTTCGCGGGACTGGGCTGCGAAACGATCGCCGATGTACGACGGTTGCCGCGTGCTGGTCTGCAGCGCCGTTGCGGCGAACACCTCCTTGATTCGCTAGACCGCGCCTTTGGCACGGCACCTGAACTTTTTGACTGGCTGGAACTGCCCCCGACGTTCTCCGCCCGCATTGAAATGCCCGACCGCATCGAGCATGCGGCAGCAGCGCTCTTTGGCGCGCATCGTCTCGTCGTCCAGCTATGTGGCTGGCTGTGCGCAAAACAGCTGGCCCTCACAGGCGCGACCCTCCTGCTGGAGCACGAGCGCGGACGGCAGGCAATTGAGCCGACCGCGATCGAGATTGCGCTCGGCGAGCCAACGTGGCGAGAGGAACATCTCGTTCGGCTCATCAGGGAGCGCCTTGGACGGATCGAGCTGACTGCACCGGTCATTGCGTTACGGCTCGATGCGTCCAGCGTGCAACCTGCAGTGCCGGCATCGGACACGCTATTTCCGGAACCCGGCGGCACAGCCGAGGACCACACCCGTCTTGTCGAATTGCTGGTTGCTCGACTCGGCGAAGAAAACGTACTCCGGCCTGCGCCAACCGCGGATTACCGACCTGAGGTTGCCAATCGATGGGTGCCTGTCGCAAGTGCGTCGAAAAGCACAGTGCTGCCTGAAGGACTTCCACGACCCACATGGCTTCTGGCAAAGCCGGTGCGGCTGCTCATGCGCAAACACCGGCCGTTTTACGGCTCGCCACTGCGTATGGTGTCTCCGGGCGAGCGCATTGAGGCCGGGTGGTTTGATGGCGAACTGGTGACGCGCGACTACTTCGTCGCCCAGGGCGAAGACCAGAGCTGCTTCTGGATATACCGCGAGCGCGTCAGCAGTCGCGACGCGGAAGAAGACCAGCGGTGGTTCCTGCATGGCCTGTTCGGATGACACGCCATGGACGCCACCTTTTCCACCCTGCCGGCTTATGCCGAGCTGTTCTGCTTTTCCAACTTCACTTTTCTGCACGGCGCCTCCCATGCGGAAGAACTGGCTGAGCGCGCGGAGCAACTGGGCTATTCAGCGCTGGCCGTCACCGACGAGTGCTCGCTGGCTGGCGTCGTGCGCGCACACGTTGCAGCGAAGCAGGCAAAGCTGCCGTTTATCGTGGGGTCCTACTTCCGTCTGGTGAACGCTGACGGATCACCCGCGTTCGGGCTGATTCTCCTCGCCAGAAACCGCGAGGGATACGGCAACCTGTCCGAGCTGATTACGCTGGCCCGTACGCGCGCTCCGAAGGGTGAGTACCGCCTGACGCCGCAGGACCTGTCGCGGCCCGACAGGGAGAACCGGCACCTGCGCGGCCTGCCCGACTGCCTGGCCATTCTCGTACCGGATTTTCCGGCGAAGGAAGACGTGCTGACGGCACAGGTCGAATGGCTCGATGACACGTTCACGGGCCGCGCCTGGGTGGGACTTGTGCTGCACCAGCGTGCGATGGATGACATCCATCGGGGTTCGGTTGAGTTTGTCGCGCGGAATCAGGACGTCCCGGTTGTCGCGCTCGGCAACGTCGTCATGCATGTGCGCTCGCGAAAGCCGCTGCAGGACACCATGACCGCGATCCGCGTTCGCAGGCCAGTGCATGAGTGCGGCTATGACCTGACACAGAATGCCGAGCAGCACCTGCGTTCCAGACTGCGGCTCGCTAACCTGTACCCCGACGACGCACTTGCCGCAACCGTTGATATTGCAAGCCGCTGCACTTTCTCGCTGGATGAACTGCGTTACGAGTATCCGGACGAACTCGTTCCAACCGGCTTCACACCTGCCGCCTATCTACGGCAGGAAACGTACATTGGCGCACAACGACGCTTCCCGTCGGGTATTCCGCACAAAGTGCAGGAACAGATTGAACATGAGCTTGAGCTGATAGCGGACCTGCAATACGAACCGTACTTTCTGACGGTGTACGACATCGTGCGTTTTGCACGTAGCCAGCACATCCTCTGCCAGGGCCGGGGCTCCGCGGCTAACTCTGCCGTCTGCTATTGCCTCGGCGTAACCGAGGTGGACCCGGCTCGCGGCAACATGCTTTTTGAGCGCTTCATCTCGAAGGAGCGTGGCGAGCCGCCGGATATCGATGTCGACTTTGAACATCAGCGCCGCGAAGAAGTCATCCAGTACATCTATCGCAAATACGGCCGCGACCGCGCAGCAATCGCGGCGGCGGTCTCAACATATCGACCGCGCGGTGCGCTGCGCGAAACCGGGAAGGCGCTTGGCGTTGATCCCCAGATCGTTGACGTCGTTGCAAAGTCGCATCACTGGTTTGATACGAGTCAGGATCTGCTTGCGCGATTCAGGGAATCGGGCCTTGACCCGGAGAAGCCGCTTATTCAGGCGTGGGCGAAGCTCGCATCGCAATTGCTTGGCTTCCCGCGGCACCTCTCCCAGCACTCCGGTGGCTTTGTCATCAGTCGCGGCAAGCTGACGCGTCTCGTGCCTGTCGAGAATGCCGCAATGGAGGACAGGTCCGTCATCGAGTGGGACAAGGACGATCTTGAAGCGCTCGGCCTGCTGAAAATCGACGTCCTGGCACTCGGCATGCTCTCGGCCATCCGGCGCGCGCTTGATATTGTGTCGGAGCAGCGCGGCGAGCGTTTCGAAATGCAGGACATCCCTGCGGAGGACCCGCAGACCTACGAGATGATTTCGGCGGCAGACACGGTCGGGGTGTTCCAGATCGAATCGCGGGCCCAGATGAGCATGCTGCCGCGGATGCAGCCCCGGACGTTCTACGACCTCGTGATCGAGGTGGCGATCGTGCGCCCAGGTCCGATTCAGGGCGGCGCTGTGCATCCCTACCTGCAGCGGCGCCAGGGATTCGAGCCGGTCTCCTATCCGAGCGACGCGCTGAAAACCGCGCTTGGACGAACCCTCGGCGTGCCGATCTTTCAGGAGCAGGTCATGCAGGTCGCGATTCTGGCGGCCGGCTTTACCGCCGGCGAAGCCGACCAGCTGCGTCGCGCGATGGCCGCCTGGAAACGTAAAGGCGGACTGGAAAAATATTACGACCGGATCGTTCATGGCATGCAGGAGCGCGGCTATACCCTCGCCTTCGCCGAATCCATCTTCGAACAGATCAAGGGCTTTGGTGAATACGGCTTCCCGGAAAGTCACGCGGCCAGTTTTGCGTTGCTTGTGTACGCAAGCAGCTGGTTGAAATGCCACGAGCCGGAGGCATTTCTGGCGGCCATGCTGAATTCACAGCCGATGGGTTTCTACTCGCCGTCGCAGCTCGTGCAGGACGCACAACGCCACGGTGTCAAGGTTCTGCCCGTTGACGTGACAATCAGTAGCTGGGACTCGGCACTGGTAAGTCTGCCAGGCGCCGGAAGACCAGCCGTCCGGCTCGGTATGTCGCTACTGCGAGGCATGAAAGACGGCGCTGCGGAACGCATCGAGAACGCGCGCGCGGTTCGGTCATTCGAAAGCGTCAACGACCTTGCCCGCCGCGCGCAACTGGATCGCAAGGATCTTCATGTGCTGGCCGATGCCAATGCGCTCGCCTCCCTTGCCGGTAACCGCCGTGAAGCGCTCTGGCAATCCGTCGCAGCGGTTCCAGACAAGGACATGCTCGCGACAGCAGCTGTTCAGGACGAGACACCGTCGCTCGGTGCGCCAACCGAGGCCAACGACATCGTTGCTGACTACCGCTCAGTGGGCCTGACGCTTGGCCGACACCCACTTGAGCTGCTCAGGCCACAACTACTCGCGAAGAGGCTGATGCCCGCTTCGACGCTGCGCACCTATCGCGATGGGCGACTCGCCCGTGGCTGCGGGCTCGTCACCGTGCGTCAGCGTCCGGGCACGGCCAAGGGTGTGATGTTCGTGACGCTCGAGGACGAGACCGGTAACGTGAACGTGATCGTGTGGCCGGGTCTGCTTGAAAAACAGCGGCAGGAAGCGCTGGGGGCGTCACTGCTCGCCGTCTATGGCACGTGGCAATGCCAGGGTGCGGTACGACACCTGGTTGCACAGCGGCTGGTAGACATGTCACACCTGCTCGGCACGCTCGTCACGTCGACGCGAAACTTCCATTAGGAACCGGCGTACCATATTCACGCACCTTTCTTCAGGGAGAGCAACCATGTGCTATTCAGCCCAGATCCAGGCGGACTACCGCAAGTACGTCAGGATGTTTGGCGCGCACATGAGCATCCGGGAGTTCGCGCAGCTGTACTGGGAGCGCGCCGAGGGCAGCAATGTCAGGATTCCGAAGGCAATGGACGCCGCGTTCTCGGTTCCCCAGACCGACGAGGAACGGCGGATCAAGGAAGCGATCGACCGGTTCAACGGCGAGCAGGCGACCAGGCTCGAGCAGGAATTGTTCAAACAGCGCGCGCGACTCGCCGACGCGGAACGCACCCTTCAGGGCAAGACGACGAAGGCGGCCACCGAAAGCAAACGGATCGCAACCAGCAAGATCGAGTCGACGCTGCGCGGGCTTGACGATCTCCGGCGCACCGAGCCGAAAGACCGCGATTCGCGAATTTTCCCCGGTAACTATGCTCCGGTGATGGTCATGGAAGACGGCAAGCGCGTCATCAAGCCGATGCGATATCACTGTCGCCCGGCTGGCAAGCCTGCGTTCTACGACAACAAATATCCCGGGACTTACAACGCCAGGTTTGACAACCTCGAAGGCTTCTGGAAGGGACTTTTTGGGTATTCGCACGGTCTTATCGTCGCGAATGCCTTCTATGAAAACGTGAAACGGCATCGCCTCGAAGGGCGCGAGCTCGCTGAAGGCGAACTGGAGGAAAACGTGGTCCTGGAGTTCAAGCCGCAGCCCGCTCAGGACATGCTCGTCGCCTGCCTGTGGTCGCACTGGCAAAGCCCTGGCGAGCCTGATCTGCTCTCCTTTGCTGCGATCACCGATGAGCCGCCCCCTGAAGTTGCCGCCGCCGGCCACGATCGCTGCATCATTCCCATCAAACCGGAGCATATCGACGCGTGGCTCAATCCCGATCCACGCAATCTCGCGGCACAGTACGCGATTCTGGACGACCGCCATAGGCCGTACTACGAACATCGAATGGCGGCTTGAGCAGCGCGAGTCGTAGACGACATCGGGCAGAGCCTCGGTGCACATAAGCAGGTCGGACCGTCGCCCACTAACGAAAGGCTCCGTGCGGCCGCTACTGTTGAAAAAGTCATGGAGCGTCGCCTAACACCACAAACGAAAAATTCGACCTCTCAGATTCCGCTCAATGACCTCCTGCACGAACAGCGCGCGCCTCCCGACAATCCTCACCCTCGCGACATCGACGATCCATTCTGATGGCCATCACCCAACAACAGCCGCCCATAACCGCCCCTGTTGTTGACGCTCCTACTCAACTTTGCGCCGCCATCTTATGGCGCTTTTACACCGCCGCTAACAGCGGGCTCCTCTCAGTGCCGATGTACAATCTGCCGACCACAAAAACGGCCGGTATTGAGAAACATGGTGAAAAAGACGCTGCCGGTTCACGAGCTGGAATTTTTGAAGCTCTCCGCCAACCACTTGGAACTCGCGCGGAAGCTAACAATGCTCGGTTGGCCGACTCCTGACCTCGCAAGCTACGCTCAGCACGTCTGCACCGCCTGGTTTCGCCTCGGTGAAGAGCACTTGGTTGAGGCCAAGAAGATTCTCGCAGCCGGATGCCATAGGGCTTGCTTTTCGCGGGCCTATTACGCTGCTTACAATGCTTCAAAGGGCGTCCGATACATGGTTCAGGGCTTCGTGAGCCTCAAGGGCGACGACCATAGCAAGGCGTCATCTGATCTGCCGGGTGATTTCCCCGATGTCGGAGCGTGGGCGAGTCGAGTAAGCAAGCTGTACGAGCACAGGTTACGGGCGGATTATGACAATTGGGACACCACGGCGTCGGAACATACCCTGAAACCCGATGAGGCGGTAACGGAAGCTGAAGCATTTATTCAAGCAGCACGAAATTATCTGAACGCCAAATGCGGTATGACATTATGACCACTGAAATAAACGACGATCGAAGCGCCGAGGAGGCAATCGCCGCATTTGAGCGAGAAATCGGGGTTACCGGCGTCCCGAACAGCCGGATATTGGTGGGGAACCGCGAGTTTCTGAAGTTCGCCGTAGGACGTGAAGCGCCGTTATACAGCTATGCGCTCTACGAAAGCCAAAAACGCCTGTCCGATAACAATCCCTTTAAAGGAGCAATAGCGCTCGCCCCTACAAAGGCGAAAAGCTTTCCGGCATCCATTGAAGCCAGTGCATTACTGACTTTGCTAACGCGTTCCACGCGAGAGGTATCACAGGGTACATCCATCGGCGGATACTCCGTCCCATACGTACCCTTTCAAAGGCGGGAAGATCACCAATTGGCCCAACCCGCGTCCCACATCGTCCGGGGCCGACGTGGCGTAGGCAAGTCGACGTTGATCAGAAGAGCTACAGAGCTTCTGTCTGAGACACTATCTATCGTTTCCGTTCTCGACATGCAGACCTACTCGACGTTAACGGGCGATGACTTAATCCGCGAGGTGCTTTACGACATGTGCACTTCGCTGGCGTCCGCAGCGCAAGAGGTCGGGTTCCGAGCACACGCGGCAGTCGACGCTCAGCCGCTGATGTCGATTGCGGCCGATATTGCTTCGGGGGCAACATCGTTAGATCGTGCGCCGGTTGCCATTAAGCGCGCGCTTGCGCAACTGACGAAAACGGTGAAAAGTAACGCCTTTCTTTTTCTTGACGATTTCCACCTAGTCGAACATGAATGCCAGCCTGTCCTGCTCCACACGCTGAACGCGGCGCTGAAGGGCGCGAATGGATGGTTAAAGGTTGCTGGCCTGAGTTCACTGTTGAACGTCTATTCCCCAAGCACAAGGAAGGGGCTGCAAGTTCCTGGCGACGCACAATACGTGTCGTTGGATCTGACGCTGGAAAATCCTGAGGCCGCAGAGGCACACCTGCGTGCGATCCTCGAAGGATTCCTGAAGGCCGTTGGCTATAACCTCGGCAATTCGGTGATACCGGACGCCGCATTTCGACGATTGGCATGGGCTAACGCTGGTGTGCCACGCGACTTTCTTCAAATGTTTGGGCGTTCGTTGGAGCACGCGAACCGCAATCGCCATGCGACGGTTACTCTATCGGATGTTAATGTGGCGATCGGCGAATTTGGGCAGCAAAAGATGGACGACTTGCAAAGGGACGCGCGCAACGAAGCCGGGACGCTGCGGCTTATGTTGTCAAGACTAGAGAATCTTTGTCTAGACGACAACAAGATCAATGCGTTTCTTGTTCGCAGCGACGATTCGCAAGAGCGACTTATCGTTCAGGTACTCAGTGACCTGCGCATGGTGCATTTGATACATCAGTCGATCACGCCGCGCAAAGCCGGGGAACGGTTCGAGGCATTCATCTTGGACTATTCGCTTTTTACCGGCTTTCGACGTCGACCGAATGTTAAAGAAATGATACCCAAGGAGTTGCAGTTTAAGGCGTCCGATCTTCGCGCTTTGCCAAAGGTGCCAGACGGGTTTTTCGCGGCCGATGCTACGACAGGTGAAGACGCCAAGGCGTAGAGACCACACCCCTGGCGCTGTATGACGCCCAGCTCGCAAGGGCTCCTCTTCACGAAGTATTCGAAGCGGAGCGGCAATTGCCTCAAGCTAATTGCATGGGGTGTGTTGGCAATCTGGCACCAAGCCATTAACCCGCATATCTGCCATTCGGTTTGTAGTCGAGTACTCGATGGATATATTGACCTCTCGACTGCCCCGGCGCGGTGAACGCTTCCCATACGTGCGGAGGGCACGCTGAATACCACCATTCGACACCCTCTGGAAACCTCACATAGATTGTTTCTGTTTCAGGGTCGTATTTCTCCGCCACTATTCGAGTCGAACCGTAAACAGGGATCCAGTCAGTCATTTTCAGCCTCATAAGTGCCGCGCCACGCGGCTAGTGGTTCACTGATGTTCGGCAGATGCGGGGCTTGACGCCAGGCATCAAGCGACGGATCCTCCGCAAGCGGCATCGGATTCGGCTTATCTAGCATCGCACGAACGGGCAGCACAAGTGCCTCCCCGCTGACTATGGCCTCACCCGTGCGCAACGAAGGTAACACTGCGGCCAGGCCCGCTACAGTGTCGGGTAACGCAGCGCGAATGGCACCCTGGTCACCTGCGTTCGTAAGGCGAAGGGCGATTAACGTCCCGCACTGCGCTAGCGCGGTTTCGGGAAGCTCAGTCGGGCGTTGCGTCACCAATAGCAGGCCAACCCCGTATTTGCGTCCCTCACGGGCGATACGGTTGGCTGAGTCGCGAGTAACCGAATTTGCCGACGCTCCCAGATATCGATGAGCCTCTTCAAGCACAACTAGAACGGGACTTGGGCGCCCAATGCCGGGACCATCAGGCTCACTTCGCAGTGCGACCTCAAACAGCATGTTGAGAACGACTCCGATAGCAAGATCAGCCGCCATAGCAGGGACCCCGCTAAAATCCAATACCGAAATCGGGCGATCTCCACCCAACCAATCCTGCATCACCTCCACGAGTGGATCCGGGCCAGCAGGATTACCCATCGGTTCTTGAAAAAAACGAAGGCGTGGATCGAGTAATCCCAGGCGGAGCAATTCTGGCGTCGCCCCATACACCCCGTAGGTCGGTGCTTGGTGAGGTGGTTGACCACCAGGCCCATACGCCTCAAATCGGGCCGGTCGCAACGTAGTCGCATCCCCCGAATCAATCTCGCAGGCCGATGCAGGATCGGCCTTGGTTCTTCGAGTCTCGCGATTCTCGGAGTCCAGTTTGTGCCAGATTGGACGGATATCGAACGGGACTGGCGTATCGGCAGTAACGGCACTAGGATCAAGAGTCAGCCAGTTTGCTGCTTCGACGAATTCCCGGCGAGCTTGCGCAACCAGATCGTTAAACCGATTGGTGAACGTTGCGCCGCCTGGAGCCCCTGCAAAAATTCGCACAATGTCGCTCGCAGGCAGTGCCCAGTAGGGCACGCGGAGTCGGTTCACATCGTCTGCTAGCACACTGCGAACTGCCGCACTGTCAGCGAGGGCGCGAGCATACTCGCCATGCGGGTCCACGACGACAATGTTGGCTGCGTTCCAGCCACCACGTACGAAGCTTTGCAATAAAGACGCCACGACGCTCGTCTTTCCCGATCCCGTTGAGCCGACCACCGCCGCATGTCGAACGACCAGCTTCGATGCGTTTAGGCAAACAGGTACGTCTTCCGCCGCTGCTAGACGCCCCAACCGCAAATGTTGCTCGTCCGCGTGAGGAAAGATGGCAGCTAGCTCTTCGGGAGTAGCGAAATGGACCGGATCATCGAGTCCAGGAAATGCACCAACGCCTCGCTGAAAGCGACCGGCTGCTCGGTCGATCTCGCCGAGCAACTGAACTTGCAGCCAGCGTTCGTCACGCTGAATTGCGTCAGAAGGTACGATACTCCCAGCAAGTTCCGCTATGCCGACAAGCGTCACGGTAGCAACAAGGTCGATAAGACCTTGAGGAATTCTCACCAGTGATCCGATTTGCCCGATAGGTTGCAACTGACCTCTATAGATCGGCGCCACTCCGGCAAGGTCAGAATTCAAGGCAACGGTGACAGTCGCGCCGAGGACCTGGCGGACCTTGCCAATACATGTCGGGTCTTGCTCTGGCATGCTCAGTCTCCAGCTTCGACGTCACGATTGTCCACCACAGCTCCCAACAATTGTCGCAGTCGCAAACCGTTATCGGACTCCCGAGTTGTACTCTTCGCGAGGTATTCGGCGAGCTTCTGGAAGTCGCCGAGCAAAAAACGACCACCCTCAAATATGCCGGCAACCTCATCTTCAGGCGGCACCCAATCGGCTCTTACTCCGCCAATGATGGCTTCCCGGTCACCTAGAACCTGGATATTCGGCGTGAGAAGCGCTCGCTCAGCGAGTATGTCGGGTATGGTTGAATAGCAAAAAACGACGATTTCTGTGCGTTCGCGTCGCATGGCTGCGTCGAAAAGAAGTTCGTTGAGGTGAGCATCACCAAACGAATATCCAGCCACGATCACTAGGGTTTCTGGTTGATGCAACGCCCGGCGCATACGGTCTTGAAGCACTAGAAAGGGAACTCGCCTGGATTCCTCATATTTTGTATCGGATGGATAGATTGCTGCAGCCATCCCCTCACTGACAGGCTGTCCTATGCGAACGACCTGGTTGGAGCTTTCCCATGCCCAATTGACGGATCCATGCAACTTCCACAGGCGGGCAAAAAACGCTGGGACACCGTCGCTGTCGGCTCCCGGTCGCGCCTCAACGAGCTCGGTCTGAAAGCGAGCACGCAAGTTCCCAATAAATCCGTCAAAATACGGGACTCGCATTTCCTCTAGCGATGTTTCGAACAGGAGGTCATAGTTGACCGTGAACACTTCGACGGGGGCATGATAATTTGTACGCGCAAGCCACGCTGCGAAATGCCGACTCGGTGAGAAGTCCGCAGCGCGAATGTCGACCTCGGCGATGACGGCTCGACAGATGGCTTGATCCAGGTCCACTGCGGCCTGCGCAGTTAGGCCGTCGAGTATCTGATTCTCGACAAGCAGTGCTGCTATACGTCGAAGACGACTCAAGCCCTGCTCCAGATTTCGACCTTCAAGCTGACGGGCTAGCGATGTACGCTGGCCAGCGTCAAGGCGTGCGAGCACTCTCTCCTGCAGTTGAGCGATATCGGGCAAACCACAAGCCTTTGAAGTGCCTGCACCGAAAAATGTGCATACGTGGCGAGAACGTGTCGCCAGCTTTGCGCCCAGGCCGGTAGTAAACCGCAGGGGATCGTGAGCAGCCATTTTTGCACCGAGTTTTTATGCGGTCGGCCAAGATTACACCATCAACCGGAACGAATCCATCAAGGTGTTGGAGTGCCTTGTTCACACGAAGTAGTCGATCGCACATGATGCGTTTTGAATATTTATTCGACCGGGATTGCATTGTCCAAGCCGCAGCGCTAATCGACCTCCGTCCTCTCTCCGCGACCATCCGCAACGGGCCGAAGTGCGGTCGATGGAATTAATACGATCGACGGGTTTGTTCATGGCCATCATGAACGTCGAATGGAGGCCGTAGCCGCCTGATCACTCGGATGCGCCGTCAGATTGAAGCCCTCCGCGATCCCTTGGCTAAGAACAGCACCTGCGACTTTTCGCTGGCGCCAATTCAATATAAGTGATCGCAGGTCAATTCAAGAGAGTCGCATTCCCATCAACCGATGCGACAACCTGTCGGGCGCGCGAGCTACCGAAGCGGTTCTTCGTCTGTGTCAGGACCTGACTCATCGAGCAAACCCATCTTTTCCAAGAGCGCATCGAGCAGGCCGCCGTCTAATTCCAACAAGAAGATGTTGACGAGATTTTGGTAGAAATCGCGCACATCGGGGTCGCTAACGATCCAGCCGATCTGATTGTTATCGATTGCCGCGTTGACCAGTTTCTCGGCGTCCTCTATTCCTAGCAGATGAAGCATGGTGCCAAGCGCGCCGATAGCTTGATGCGTTTCGTAAAAGCTCGAGCTATTCACCAGCGCGTCGACCGCGTTGTCGATTGCTGAAATTGTCTCTGCGTCGTGAATCTCAGCGCCCTCGTGAGTGCGTCGTACACGCACGGGTTCTGCTGCTACGGGTTGTGCTTGTGGCGCCTCTGCAATTACTGGTTGTGCCGGCTGCAACTGGCTCTCGACAGCTTCGACACGGGGAAGTGCCTCGTTTGCGAATGTCTTCTCGAAGTGCTTTAGAACGTCCTTAATGCTCGAAAAAAGGTATAGGTTTTTGCCATTTCGAGCCGTCTTCCATTCGTTACTTAAAAACACGTTTGGATAGATCGCGCCGTTTGCGTCGGTGCCCCCGAGGGGCGACGCGTAGTCACCATCCTTCGATACCACATATAGGTCCACGTCCGGGACCTTCTTCAGCAGCATTTCCCAATTGTATTGATCGCCGATGCTTTCTTTCTTTCCTGGCGGATTTCCCTTCTGCGCTCTTCGGATAGCGCGCTCGAACACGTCATCATCGTCCGGATATTTCGACGCTATCTCGGTGAGCTTGCCTAGCCGCTGGTCAACGACAAGCTCAAACGTACGCGATTTGATGGTCGCTTCCGCCGCCAAGCGATTTCGAACTTGGGAGAGCCGTTCCAAAGCTTCGTCGTATTCAGCTGCCAACGCTAACCCATGCATATGCCTCGGATAAGCTCCCGGAAGAGGGGCTTTCCTGAATGCATCGGTCGAGTTATGTAGCTCTCGCTCTCGATTACGATTGCATTCGTCCAAAACGTGCATGGGCAAATGCACGACGATGCCACCGCGCTCGACGTGTTCGCTTAGGGTGTTTAGGACCTCGGCGTCATCTTTTGTGTGGCGATAGAACTGCAAATATGCGTTGGTGTCGATGAAAAGGTGCATTTCCGGCATGATTGGCGCTCGCGGCTATTTTTAGTCGGATTTTGACACATTCCTTAGTGCCGACAGCAGAGACCCGCCCCCGATTGCGGCGCGACGACTTTCGCTTTCTGTTTGATCTACCGTTCGCCAAGACACGGAGTGCAGCGGCACCGTAGCGGTCAATGACCGAACGCGTATCGATGCTGTTGAAAAAGTCGCGGCAGTTGGTCGGCCCACCACCGGCCACGAAATTGACCTATCAGTTCAGCCTACAAGCCGTCCGCGGGCCGCGGTTAAGGGTAAAGCGACCCATGAAAACCTCGCGATGTAGACCGTCGCCGACTTTTTCAACAGCATCGGCCGAAGTCGGCCCGACGCGGACCTCAACCGATCGCCACTCGCCGCAAGCCGGCGACACTTTTAATACGGTCTACGTGGATCGTTGCGCAGTTTCTCCTGCCGTGGTGTATACCATGCCTCAAATTCAGGATGACCTTTTAGTGATGACTGCATCGCGAAGGTCACGCTGCGTGCGACAGATACGAAGGCAGAGGTACAGAATTGAACTGCGCTAAAATCGGCGCGTTTGCCAACGCGCCTCAGTTCCAGAAGGAAGTACTCTGCTTCTTGAACCTTGTAGTCAACCAGCCCGAAAGAGCGAGTCATCTTTGGCGACACCTCTTGGTTATACCCCGTTGTGCATCGGACGCCGTATCGGCGTTACCTCGGGAGACGGTCTGCGTCTGCTGCTCGACCTGTAACCTGCCATTGCCGTCACGCGACCGTTTGAGCATCGACTTTTTGATGATCCACGTCAATTCTAGCTTCCAGTCACATTCGCCGGGGCCGGGGTTCGGAAAGGCGTAATACTCAACGGTCCTGAACGTGAAGAGATCGTCGCCACAGATTTCGTATTCTTGGAGTATCGTTTTTCGCTGTCGCCGTCACACACCGACAATCTTCCTGTGGCTCACCAAGTCCGCGATCATCGCGCTCATGCGCGCGAGTTCACATCGGGCAAAATCCGGTGCGGCCGACTTTGCCGTGCCCATTGAGCGGAATCCGTCCGCCTTGAAACTCAGATACGCCAGCGCGCATGCGCCGGCGTCGTCGACAATCGCCATCAGGCGGCCCGACCGGGTTACGGTTGCTGGTCCGGACCCAGTACGTGGTGCGACGCAGGAAAAGCGATCGTCGAAAAGTAATTGTGTACGTCGCGAATGATATGGTCCTGCGTTTCTTCCCGCGCCCTGCATTTTTCCGCCCAGGCGCGGCCCGGGTGCAAAACGTCCCAGCGGGGGCGCAGCCCGTTGTATCTGCCACTGCCCGGGTCATGGTTGCCAAATCCGTCGATTGACGCGTTCCACAGCGGGGCGAATTTCGCGATCAACAACGACTCACCCAGTGGAATCCAGATATCGTCCACCACCAGGAAGCGGCAATAAAAGTCGTTGATGTCCAGGTTGGACGCCAGTTCGACACTTTCGGCGTGCTCGCGCAACCGGTCGTAGAGAGCGCGACTGCGCACCTCCCCCACCCCGCCCCCCTTGCGCGCCCCCTTCGGAACGGCCTTGCCGACATAAATCGGCGCCTGAAACAGCCCGTCGCGGTTGCGCACGGCCAGCGGCGCATAAGGCGCGAAATCACCCGTGTAGTAGATGGCGTAGATGCCAACGCCGAAAAACTGCTTCAACCCGCCCAGTGGCTGCGGCTTTTGCTCGAGCATCGCCTCCGCGACGCTCGCGCCAAGATTCTTCTTGTCGAGCGGGTTGAAGGGAATGATGTTTCCGTTCGATCCCGTCATGCGGCTCCTCGCGCGTTTTCCCGTCCGCGCGCCAGCCGTTCCAGCTGCACTATCGCCAGACGCTCCGCGACACTGCGCGCCACCATGTGCCCCAGTGCGACCGGCACGGCGTTTCCGAGCTGCCGCATGGTCTCGGTCCAGGACCCATGAAAAACGAATCCGTCCGGGAACGTCTGCACGCGCGCCGACTCCCGGATCGAGAAATACCTCACCGAACCGTCCGTGTTGACCAGCATGTTTTCCCCGCCCGGTACCCCGTGGTCGCCCGCCTTCAAGGTCTTGGCCGGCAGATCGAGCGGACTGCCCGTATGGCCGGGATACACCCGCGCGCCAGGTTGGAAGCGGTGATCCGAGTAATGGCTCGCCGTGCGCGACAACGGGCTCGGCAACCCGGCGATGGCATCCCGCACGGTTCGCCACGGCAGATCGGCGGACAGCGGCGAGGCCGCGATGCGCCGCACGCGCGACTCCAAGGTTGCCGGCATCGTCGGGCGGCCGCGGCGCGGGACGCCATGCCGCTCCCAATACTCGCCGGTGACCCACTGGTCGCGAAGCAACCGGTCGTAGCTGTGCGTTGGACGGGGGAAGCTCCAGTCGATGCCGAGGTCGGAGCGAAAGCCCACGATGAAAACGCGCTCGCGTTTCTGCGGCACGCCGTAGTCCGCCGCGTTCACGAGCGTGGGCACCACGTTGTAGGTCAACTTCCTTCCCTTTTGCCGGCCGCTCGTTCGCTCGACTTGCAGGCGAAGCAGGTGATCAAACCACTCTTCGTTGCGTCGCCGGGGTACTTCCGGAAACTCCAGTTGCAGGAGGATGTATTGGTAGTAGTTCGCGAACGTGGAGCGGGTCAGCCCCTTCACGTTTTCGACGATGAATGCTTTCGGCCGCAACCGGCGGACGATGTCGACGGTGGCCGGGAACATGTCGCGCGTGTCGTCGTGCGCCTGATGCTTGCCGCCCATCGAGAACGGCTGGCAGGGTGGCCCACCCGCCAGGAGGTCGATATCGTCCTCGATACCCGACCAGTCGAAATGACGAACATCGCCCTCATGCAGAGGCCAGTCCGCGACAAGCGGAAAACCGCGCCGCTGATTCTCGCGAATCGTGTCGCAGGCCCACCGGTCCCATTCGACAACGGCCAGCGGCGTGAACCCCGCCAGGCTCACTCCCATCGCGAGCCCGCCGGCACCCGCGTAAAGCTCAACAGCTTTCATTGTTGTTCTCCGTGTCGTCCAGGAAAGCCCTGATGCGCGACATCAACGCTGCCTGGTCCTTCACTTCACATTCCCAGATGACCATTATTTTCCAACCGAGCTCGGCAAGTTGCCGCTCGACTTTCCGATCCCGCGCCGCGTTCGCATCGAGTTTCGGCAGCCAGAAGTCCAGCCGTGTCTTCGGCAGACGCGCAAGACGGCAACCCTGGTGCCGATGCCAGAAGCATCCGTGAACGAAGATCGCTTTGCGCCTTCGTGCAAACACCAGATCGGGTCGCCCGGGCAAGCCCTTGCCGTGCAGCCGGTATCGGAACCCCATGCGATGAACGAGGCTTCTGACCGCAAGTTCCGGCTTGGTGTTCTTTGCCTTGACGCGTGCCATCCGCTCGCTACGCTCGCGCGGGGTCAAACTGTCCATAGGTCTCGCCAGTCGGCGCAGGCCGCCCCGCGCCGCGTGTGATTGTATCGTGCGGGGTCGGCGACGGGTCAAGAGCTTGCGCGGCCGAAGGTCAAAATGCAGCGCGGGCGACTCGAAGCTGCCGCAATCGGCCTGATAAGTGGCCGGTACCCGCCATGCCCGGGAGCTGATGGTCCCTCACCTTTCGGACTCGCGAAAACGTAAACCGCATTGAATCTGTCACCCATTGAAACGCCGCCTTGCGGATTATTGACGCCCCAACCCGGTCAGGCGCGCGTGATACTTCGCGACCTCGGCGCGCATCCGGCGCCGTTCGGCTGTCACGTAGGTCGTGGTCGTCTGCAGTGACGCGTGCCCCAGGATCCGCTGCACGACGTCGAGCGGGACGTCGGCGGCCACCGACTGCGTGCCGAACGTATGCCGCAGCGCATGCGGAGACGTGCGGGCGAGCTGCCGGCGCTCGGACTCGTTGAGATCCGTCAGGTGCTCGAGCATCTGGCGGATCGCCCAGCTGGTGAGTCCTCGTGCGCCGCGCACTGAATAGCCTTCCTGCAGCGGCACTCCGGTTACATCCTCTTTGCCCGCATCCAGACCGAACTTCCTGCGGGCCTTCTTCGTCGCCGGGATGACGAGCGGTGCGACGAGCGGTGCGCACGCGTCCGGCGCAGCGAAGTCGAGTCCGCGATCACGCCAGTGCGCATGCAGCGCGGCGATACATTCATCGCTCACTGGGACGAAACGCTCCCTGTCGCCCTTGCCGATCACCTGCAGCAACCACGTCGGGGGCACGTCGCCGTCGGCAGGCAACCACTCCAGTTCCGGGCGCCGGGTCGCCGCAGCCTCGGCGATACGCAGGCCCGAATCGCCCATGAGCAGCAGGAGCGCGCGTACCGCGCGCCAACGCTGCGCTTGTGGTCCAGGGCTGTCGCTGCACCCGGCCAGAAACACGCGCACGCGCGTCCACAGGTCGATCGGCAGGGCGCGATCGATCTTCATTTTCTGCGCGCGCCGGACGGTCCTCGGGTCCTTCACGGCCCGCCACGGATTGCCGGCCAGATAGCGCACGTCGACCAGCCAGTCGAACGCGGCCCGGATCGCGCGTACCGCGTACCGCTGACTCTCCGCCGACAGGCCGCCCGGCGCGAACGGACGCCACCGGCCCGATGTGCGCGACACCGGCGGACCGGTAAAGGCGGCCGCCGGCGCGGTCAGAAAGGCCTTGTAGGCCTCGCAGTCTTCGACCGTCAATGACGACAGCGCCGCGCCGCGCTGCATTGTTGCCCACAGCACCAGCCGCTCGAGCTCGCGTACATACGCGCGCTGGGTGGCCGTCTGTCCGGCGTAGCCGGCCAGGTAGGCCCGCACCGCGTCGAGGTCGTGGCGGGCCCGGACGTACGGGAAGACAGGCGCACGGTTGGTGCCGCGCTCGCCGGACAGCGCGTGTGGCAATGCCATGCGCTCGAGCGGCGCGAGCTGCCCGCTGGCCGGTCCGATCACCGCGGTGTTGCCCGGTGCAACGAGCGGCTCCGAGGCATCGACGTCGGCCGCAACCGTCACGCCGATCGAATCGACGTGCCGCCGGAGCCACGCGACGATCACCCGCGCACGGCCGGGCCCGATGCGCGGCACCGAACGCCACCAGCTGCCGCCGCGGCGGTTCGCAACAGCGACCAGCTCGGCAAGCGTGTGGATGCCCTCGCCTGCCAGGTGCCGCGCGATCGGCGGCCGGAACCACAGGCCGACGGCGTGACCGGCCAGCGGCTCGGCGACGGCGAGCCTCGACGCCTGCTCGACCATCTGCAGCGAGGCACTCGCAAGCCGCGCACTGCCGTGCTTCGCGATCGAGGCGCGCAGGTAGTCGGCCAGCACGGGCGAGCCGTGGAGGATGGCCAACTGCACGAGATCGTCGCGCATCGTGCGCAGGAACCGCTCGAGCTGCTCGGGTTCGTCGGGATACGGGGTGGTGTCGCTGTCGAAATACAGTTGCGCGATTTTCCTGATGGGCACGCCCTGCACGCGCGCGCGCAACGCCGCGAATTCGGTGCGCGAATAGGTGCGCGGCGGCGGCAGGGTGAGTTGCTGAGGCTGGTTCGACATGGCGCTACAGCACTCCCACGATTGACGATAAGGTGCCGAGCACGACCGCTGCGGCGGTCCACCGCGCGGCAAGGACGTTCAGGCGGCCGATTTGCTGGTTGGCGCGGAACTGGGCGGCCCACCACGCCTGCTGCTCGAGCTCCGGCACGACCGCGGTCGGATCGCCGTCCAGCGGATCGACCGGTACTCGCGTCGATTTCTCCCAGAGCCAGGCCGCCAGAAGTCCGGAAGTGAGGCCTCCGAACGCGAGCACAACCGCAATACTTTTCGCGAGCGCTGTCGTCATGACTGCGCCTCCGTGCTGGCCGGCGCGAACGACGAACCGGTGAGCGCGCGCAGACGCCCATGGTCCGCGGCGTCCTCGTCGCCGGCGAGCGGCGCAAACCAGCCGCTCTTCATGGCGTGTCCTCGACAGTCGCGTCTCTAGGCGTCGCATCGGTGCCGTCCCGGTGCCGGCTGAGCAAGAAGATCGCGACGGCCGCTGCCGCGTTCTTCGCAAGCATCGCCCAGGACGCATCGAGCGGTGGCAGGTGGCTCGACGCGCCGTGCGCCGTACCGAAGTGGGTCCGCAAGGAGCCGACGCCGTTACAGAGCGACTTCACGCCTCCGATAAATTGCCTGACGTCGTCCAGTGCCTTCTTCTCCGCCGACAGTTCCAGGCCGTCGATACAGGCGTTGACGAGAGGACCCAGCGACTGGTTATCCGGCAGTGGAAGTCCGCGCTCGCGCAGGATGGTCGCGCAGACTGCCTCGAGGAAGCGGCTGCTGCGGGTCAGGCCGTCGGCGGTGTCCAGATGGGCCACGTCGACCGCTTCGTCGAAAAGCCGTTGCAACGTGTCGTCGCCTGTCTTGTCCAGGCGATCGACCATCTGACCGTCGAGCTTCGCCGATTCGGCAGCCAGGATCGTCTGCAAGGCCGACAGCGAGCCATCGAGTCGTCCCTCGCGTTCGCACAGCCTGGCGGCGATATTGCCGAGCAACGACTCGAGCGGCGCTTCATCCAGCAGGCGTTCCAGCCATTCCGGCGAGCAATTTGCCAGTTGCCTCACCGAATACGATCGCTGCTCATCGGGCACACCATGATGCCCGTCGGCCAGGTCATCATCGGTTGTGCGGTAGCCGACGGTCAGTTCCCCATCCCGATAGCAGAGATATCCGTAGGCGTGTTCGTCGTAGCCGATCTGTTCCAGTGTGACGTTGGAACTGACACCGGCGATATCGGCCCCGCCGAATGCCCTGTTCAGTTCAGCGTCGAGTGCGCGAGCTCGCTTGATCAGCGCGACCTTTTTGGCCTCGATGCGCCGGTGCTGGGCCGCGAGCGCCCCGATCCTGTCATTCATGCTGTCCTCCAGGCGCGCGGCATCCCCGCACGCGGCAAAAAACTAGGGTAAACCCTTATCACAACGCCCTGAAAGCCGCTTTCCCGTTATTTTACCCATTAAACGCCATGCCGCTAACAGGAGTTAGCGGCATTGAGATGATGTCCCCCCTATCTTTTCAGGGGCCGGCGAGCCACGTGTGACTTCATCAGACACTGCGCGCCGGGCAGAGGTGACCCATCCGAGGTGCCTGTTGCTGCGAGACGTGCTCGCCCGGCGCTGATTGCGCGAAGGCGCACCGATCAGGTAGGGTGGCGACATCACAACCACAACGAGGAAGCGGCAATGAACAAGCAGGATCTGGTGGATGCGGTTGCCACGAAGACCGGCGACAGCAAGGTCGCCACGGGCGAGACGATCGACGCGGTGATCGCGGCGATCACGGGCGAACTGACGAAGGGCAAAACGGTACAGCTGATCGGATTCGGCTCGTTTTCGACGGGGGCGCGCGCCGCACGGGTCGGGCGCAATCCGGCAACCGGTGCGGAGATCCAAATCCCGGCCGCGAAGACGGTCAA
This sequence comes from Paraburkholderia aromaticivorans, assembly GCF_012689525.1. Lineage (NCBI taxonomy): Bacteria > Pseudomonadati > Pseudomonadota > Betaproteobacteria > Burkholderiales > Burkholderiaceae > Paraburkholderia > Paraburkholderia aromaticivorans. The sequence continues at coordinate 93,843 of NZ_CP051517.1, read as the reverse complement.
ATTCACGGCAGGCAAGGCGTTCAAGGATGCCGTGAACGGCGCCTGACAGTGACGCAATGCCACCGGTCGGAGATGTGCCGGCGGCCAGCCGTTGCGGGAAGATCTCCGACGGGAGACGGCTCCTTTTTCGAGGTCGATCGTCCCGCAACCGGCCCGGACAGTGCAAACGGGTGTTCCAGCGGCACCGGGCGGCCGCCGCGTCACAACGCACCGCTGGTAACGCCATGCTGCGGCTCCCGTTATCCGGCCCCTCGCCCTGCCCTCCCCGCGGCACATCGGCTGCAGGGGACGGCCGCAGTGCACATCTCAGGCAACGCCCCGTGGGGCGCGCCATGCCCGGATGGTCAACCGCCGGGGCGACGACGAATCGCTGAGGCGCGCTAGCTACCACCCGCGCCCGGCCTATCTGTTGGTACGGGGACGTTCTTGCACGCGGAAAAGTACGCGAAAAAGGGTGGAAGCCGACCCCGCCAACAGGATCGAGACGTAGCGCGGCGGCGGTCTCATTCCGTCAACTACCCTGCCTCACTTCACGCAGATTATTAGGTTTTTGCGCGAAACCGCCTGCCCAGGCGGTTCTGAGACGGTACATCCCCAAAAAAGTTAACTTGCGTTTACCGTTTACGACGGCTAATCTCCGTGTCAATTCGACCGTGGCGGTCCAGTCTTGCCGAATCGGTCCAATCATCGTGAACGGTAGGAACGTAAATGGACATAACCCTCGCTCACCCCGGGAAAACCACCGCGGACGACCTCATGCGCCTTGCGCAGCTGTCGGACGTGATGCTTCAAAAGATCCGGGACGAGATGCTTGAGCCCTTTCCCCGAAAGGAGGCGCCGCTCATTACATCGGCACGCGTCCAGGAGATGTGCGGGATCGACAAGCAGCGAATGGCCTACGTTTTGAAAAAGGGTGAACTACCAGAAGGACGACAGACCCGACCGGGCGCTCCGCGCTCTTTCTCCGTCGCCGAGACGATCGAATGGATCAAGGCTGAACTCAAGCCTGCACCGCGTCAAGGCCCGGCCAAGGTGCTGGCCGTCGCCAACTTCAAGGGTGGCGTCACCAAAACTACGACCTCGACATTGCTTGCGCAGGGTTTGTCGATGCGGCGGGGGCGCCGCGTGCTCCATATCGACCTTGATCCTCAAGGAAGCGCAACAACACTGTACGGCATCAACCCCCATGCAGAGGTTGATTCTTCCCAGACAATCATGCCGTTGGTCGAGGCCTATCTTAGCGATCAGCCATTCGATATGCGGGCGCTCCCCACTCCCACCTATTGGCCAAACCTTGATTTAATCCCGTCGTCCACGGAGCTGTTCAATGCTGAGTTCATGCTCCCGGCCCGAGCGTCTGCGACCGAGCATGGGGTGCGATTCGAACAGGTTCTTCACGATGGCCTCGAAAGCCTGAAGGACAAGTACGACTACATCATCATCGATACCGCGCCGACGCTTAGCTATCTGACAATCAATGCGATCTTTGCCGCAGACGGCGTCATCGTCCCTGTCGTGCCCGACATGCTCTCCTTTGCCTCGATGGTGCAGTTCTGGCACCTGTTTGCCGACCTAATTAACGGGATGAAGGCTTTTGGCGACGAGCGGACTAAGGAGTTCGATTTTGTCGATGTCCTCGTCACGCGTTCCACGCCAAAGGCGGCTGCGCAAGTTTTGCAGGCCTGGATTTCGCAGATATATGGCTCCCGAGTGATCCCTGTTGAAATCCCCGAGACCGATCTTGCACGCAACACGAACATGCGCTTTTCCACGATCTATGATCTTGCGAGCTACGAGGGTGGCGCGGAGACGCTTCGGCGCATTCGCTCGCCGGTCGACCAACTGGTTGATCGTGTAGACGACAAGGTCAGCTCGATGTGGACACGAGGAGCCTAGAAATGTCTTGGATCAAGGATCAAGCAGCCAAAGCCGCGAACATTCAGCTAACGGAAGCTGACCAGGCACGCGCCACCGCGACAAAGCCCGGCGCCCCCAGGACAGCCCCGGGGCAGCTGATGCACTTGCAGGCAACAGCTGCCGCACAACGAGAAGAAATCGAGCGCCTCAAGACCGCGCTTCAGGGGGCGGCGAAGGCCAAACTACCTGTAGCTCGCCTACATGAGGTCTCCGGGCGGCGCAGAAAGCTGACTGCAGAGCAATACAGCGAACTAAAGGCGAATCTCGAAAAGTACCCACTTTCAACGCCAGTCAGTGTCGAAGAGCGGTCGGACGGAGACTGGGACATTGTCGCCGGCAACAATAGAGTCGCCATTTATCGAGAGCTTGGGCGAGAGGAAATTGAGGCGAACATCCTTAATATCGACCAATCGCTGGTTGAGAGAGTCGCATTCTTTTCCAACCTGCTGTCGCCGTCGCTTTCGGACTTCGAAAAGTATTGGAACTTCAAACGGCTGCAGGAAGGCACTGAGTTGACGCGTCAGGACTTAGCCGAAGCCGCAGGGCTCGCCAAATCGCACGTTAGCCGCATCTTTGCCTTCGAGGGTCTGCCTGACGAGGCCAAAGAAATTCTCGCGCAGCGACCTGAGCGGCTTGGCAGCCATGCGGCGGCGAAGCTTGCAACCGCGACCAGCGCCGGCAAGGCAGCCGAAGTCACGCAAGCAATCCGGCGTTTGGTCGAGGACGAGGCATTTACTCAGGAGAATGCCGTCAAGCTCGCCACAGCAAGGCCGAAGGCTCCCGACACAAACGCCCGTGAGACCCTGGTAGTGAAAGTTGGGAAAAAGCGCTTTTGCGAGATCACCGCTCGCAATGGCGTGATTGGTGTGAAATTAACCGATGAGGCTGATCAGGCCGGGCAGTGGGCCAAGGAGATTCAGGCGTTTATCGAGTCGAAGTTGAAGCAGCGTGAGTAGAGTGCATTCCCATTGGGAACTTCTTTTGATTCAATGGCTTGGATTTAGCGATCTGCCGGTCGCGAGATGCATTAAAGCCGGTTCCCTCTGGGAACCATCGAAAAAACAAGCACTTATGAAGTGCCAATGAAGAACCGGAGCCGAAATGCTTAGCTTCTGACCGTAGTAAAAACAAAAGCCTTCGGCTGGAACCGAAGGCTTTTGAATATTGGGCTTGCTGTCGCGCACCCATCTGCTGCACTTCCCCGACTGGAATCGGGCAAGGGACCAAACACCTCGAAGTGTAGCGGAACGTGATTGGCAGTCAAGCATGTGTCATCCATTTTTTCGAAATGGACGTGTAGACATGCCTATCGCGCAACACTTCGTTGCCGGCGAGGGGGACATTCGCCCTCACCCGGCTAATCCGGCAGATATCAAAATTGATGCCGATGCCCTCGCCGAATTCACCTGCGACACCACCAATCTCCCGTGGATCGTCTTTCGCGCCGCGCATCGCGCCGCACATCTGCACGGCGTCCCCGCCCGTGCCCGCGCCCTGCTCTCGGCCCTCGCCCGCACCGTCGACGCCCATCGCCCTTACGCGGCAATTTACGCGCGCCGCGAACTGCTTACTGGCCGCGCCATGCAATCCATGCGCACGTTCTATCGTAGCCTCGATGATCTCGAAGAGGCCGGCCTGATCGTCCGCCCTCCACAGAGGCGCTATGGCGAGGCAGGCCTGTTTGGTCGTGCCTACCTCCACCTCACTGAACAGACTGCCCAGCTGCTCGGTCTCGTCGACGCGCCGGCCATCGCCAGCGCCCCCGAACCTGATCACCATGAGGCAGTCGCCCCCGAGGTCCTTTCCTTGCAGCAGCCGTCTGCCAGCGTGGCAGACGGTGCTATATATAAAGATCTTTACCCTGCTTCTTCTCAAAAGAGACAACCGGGCCAGCTCCCCAGCGACCTCGAGCGCCTTCGCCGCCTGGGATTTCATGAATTCCTGATCTTCAAACTCATGCGCGAAGCCCGCGAGCACCAGAAGCTGCTTTCCGATGTGGTTGACGTCGCCTGGGAACACCTCCGCAAAGCCGAGCGCCCCATCAACTACCTGCGCGCGCTGCTGCGCTCGACCGCCGATTTCGCTTGGCAGGCTCGCAACAAACGGCAGGCAACGGCTCAACGCCACGAGGTCGACCAGGAAGCGCTCCGGGTCGCCACTGTGGTCCAGCAGAATGCCGGCGGGATATTCTTCGACTGTAATTCCTCGCGACGGATCAGCGTCGCCAGCGACGCCAGCATGGTCACCGTCCACGAATGCGGGGAGGCCGCACCACGCGTTAGCGCCGGAAACTGGCAGGTCAATTTCGTTGCCGCGATCGAAAGCGGACACCTCGTTCCGGCCACGACAGAGCGGGAGGCGGCATTCGAAAGCAAGCGGCAGCGGGGCAGAGAAGACCAGCAGGCGGCACCGCGTCTTCAGCCCACGCACGCGATGCCGCGGATCCTCACCGAGGCGGCAGGCGAACGGCTTGCCCAGATGAAGAACATGCTGCGTGCAACCGTTGCCGGTGTTCGTGCGCACTGACGCCGTGAAGGTGCGAAGGTGCCTGTCGGCATGCGGACGCCTTGCAGGCGTAGGAGGCAAAGTGTAGGATTAAATCCTACACTCAGAAGGGAGACTTCCCGTGCGCTCAACCCAACAATTCAGCATCACGCTGCCCAACGAAATGGCCGAGGCAGTCAGGTCCAAGGTGGCGGCTGGAGAATACGCGACGGAGAGCGAAGTGATCCGCGATGGACTCCGGGCACTGCTTGCGCGTGACCGTGCAGTGGAAAGCTGGCTGCGCGAGCAGGTCGCGCCCGCCTATGATGCGCTAAAGGCTGACCCGTCCCGCGCCATCGGCGTCGACCAGCTGCGCGCGTCGCTTGCCGCTGAACACCGCAAGGCCATCGAAAAAGCCTAATGTCCTATACCGTCGCCTTTACACCGGAAGCGCAGGAGCAACTGCTCGAGCTCTATCGTTACATTGCAGCTGCGGCCTCGCCGGTGATCGCGGAACGCTATACCAGCGCAATAATTACGTACTGCGAAGAGTTGCGATCGTTTCCGCATCGAGGCAATCGCCGGGATGACATTCGCCAGGGTCTGCGCGTTACGAATTACCGCAAGAGGGTAGTGATAGCCTTCGACGTCGACGCGGAGCAGGTCTCGGTGATTGGCATTTTCTACGGCGGACAGGACTACAAGAGGGTCCTGCAGGATGACACCGACGACTCTTGAAGCTGCCTGCGGGTTCATGGGTTCGTACCATGCGTGCATGCTGGCCGTTTACACCGCGCCGCGCAGACGTGGAATTATTTTGAGGACTTTAAACGGTGTCTTTTCCGATACGCCCCATCGCTTTTGTTCTGGCATCTTCCAACCACGGAAGCATGATTGTCAATCGCAACGACTATCACACCAACGACGCATATGGAGCCTATGGCGTTGGGCATCAACTACTAAACAGATCAAGTTTTGATGAGCCTGAAGTGCGCCTCGCGTTAGCACTACTTGATTGTCGCAGGAAGCATTTTGGTGACGGCGTTGTCGCGATTGACGGCGGTGCAAACATTGGTGTGCATTCGATTGAGTGGGCACGGCACATGTACGGTTGGGGCCGCATCCTCGCGTTCGAGGCACAGGAAATCGTCTACTACGCGCTAGCCGGAAATATCGCATTGAATAACTGCCTGAACGCGCGAGTAAGGCTTGCCGCCCTTGGGGAGCAGTGTGGTGAACTGGTTGTGCCGCAGCCGGACTATTTCAGGCCCGCCAGCTTTGGCAGTCTGGAATTGCGCCGGCGGACTGACAATGAATTTATCGGGCAACAGATCTCCTATGATAGCGTTGCTGGCACCACGGTTCCGATGGTCAGCCTGGACTCTCTAGGACTTGGACGTCTGGACCTGGTGAAATTGGACGTCGAGGGAATGGAACTGGATGTATTGCGCGGCAGCCGGACCGTTCTCGCGAGCCATCATCCAGTCATGATCATTGAAATCATCAAGTCTGACGGCGCTGCGATCGAGGCTTTCGTCACGGAGCTTGGCTATCGCACTTTCCCGGCCGGACCAAACATCATCGCTGTCCATACCAGTGATCCGACGCTCGGCCAGATTTCGCTCAAGGATGACCAAGTGTGCATTACCGTGTGATGGATGTGATGAACGATGGGCGAAGTAGTCAGGTCTGACTCGCCCTGAATGCTGCCGAGCATTATGAGGATAGGACACGCCGACATTCGGCTGCGAGATTGTGGATTTCCGCCTTGATGTGCAGAATATCCTCAAAGTCGGGGCTGCGATGTTCCTCGCCTTCCGGCCACAAAGCATGTGCTTGGTTGGCAAGACTGTTAACCTCGGGCAGAAACTGAGCCGTCTCAACGGTGGTACCGCTCGCACGGGCTAAATTGATCGCTTCCTGGCATGCAAGGAGGTCTTGGTGGAGGCGGTTTAGGCGTTGACGGATCGGTGAGCTGTCGTTTGTCATGTTTTGGGGTTCGAGCGAATTAATCGTGGCTGTGATCGTGGGACAGGGCAGTGTATGCCCGATCTTAGCGCGACTTTGCGAGGGCGTGCGCCGCAAGTGTTGGCGTCGGTGCGCGCCGGCAAGGTGATCGCACAAGGCAGTCTACGTTGTCGATCCGCTTTACTTAGGTTTCTCCAAGTTGAAAGCGTTGCGGTTGGCTGCTATTGAAGGCCTCGGCACATACCCGCGTTCTGACGGTCAGCACATACATGGAGTCTATCTTGAGACATATCGGGTTGGTCTTGTTAGTTCTTGCTTGTCTCGGTCAGGCACAAGCACAGACCGCACAGTTGGCGCTTGACGTGACGGGCAATATCACGCATGTAACTGAAGCAGGTACACACACATATCATTTTACGCGCGCTGACCTGCTCTCGCTCGGTGCGAAGAGCATCAAGACCTCCACGAATTGGACACCCGTGAGCGTGTGGCGCGGGCCAACTCTGGAAAGCATTCTGGAGAAAGTCGGCGCACGAGGTAAGGTCCTACACATCTATGCGCTTGATGATTACAAGCACGATGTTCCCATCTCTGACGCGAAACAGTACGGGGCGATTGTGGCCTACGAGCGTGATGGCAAACCACTGGAGCCGAAGGGCTTCGGGCCACTAATGCTAATTTATCCCCGTGATGAGCAACCGGACGAACTGAACCGCGCGTCGATCGAAGCTCGATTTGTGTGGCAAATTTATAAGATCGTTGTTGAATGACCTTCCTTCGCGCTATTGGCGTCAAACGGGTCCTGGGCGTCGCGATTGCTCTCCTCCTTTGCGTATCCGGGGTATGGGTTTACTTCGCGTATTCGCTGCTCCTGTCACCCGCGAGTCTCAAGGCGCTGGCTGGTCCTCAAGAGAATTACTACTGGCCAGTTGCGCAACTGGAAATCGCAGCAAACAAGGCCAAGAACGCCTTTCTCCTCTACGGCGCTGGCAGATCGGATTTTCGGTCGGTGCAGTTGCGCTTTGAGGTATTGCAATCGAAATACGCCGTGTTGGCCACACCGTCCGATGCCACCCAGATCTTTAACGGCAATGCTTCCTTTCGAGATGCGATCGCGCAAATAGGTGCCGTGATCGAGAGGGTGAAGCCTGCGGTCGAACAGCTGCCGCAAGATCCACGCAGGGCCGTGGACCTGTCGCTTCGCCTAGGGCAGATAGATGAGCCTCTGGCAGTCATCACAGATCACGTGAGCGAGGCCGAGATAGACCGGCGCGACACAGTCTACGAAGACTTGATCGGGAAACGGCATCTTTTTTTCCTGAGCAGCCTGCTGTTGTTGATACTCCTGGCGGGAACGGCTGTGCTTGCCCTGATGCTTGGCGTCGATCGTAAGCGGCTAACGCGTCAGCAGAGCGCGGCGATCAAGGCAGAGCAGGACGCGGTACGCGCCAAAAATGCATTCCTCGGGATGATCGGGCACGAACTACGGACGCCCCTGCAAAGTATCGTTAGTGTGGCCGATACGCTTCTGGATCGGCGATTTGCCGAACGAGACGCGACGTTGATCAAGAGGCTGGCGGTGGCCGCAAGTAGGCTAGAAACACAGATGAAAGATCTTACCGACTTCGCGCGACTGGACGCCGGACGCCTCACGTTGAGGGAGCGGGAATTTCAACCCGCCGACGTTATTGGCTCGATGATTGACGACGTGACGGCGTCTGCCAGGAGCAAGGGGTTGGAGGTCGTCGCGCTGGTCAATAACGGCGATGGTTGGTATCTGTCGGACCCCGATCGCATCAGGCAGATAGTTGGAAACCTGCTGTCTAATGCGGTCCGGTATACGGATGCCGGTCGAATTCTTGTGCGTCTCGATGTAACGCCGTCCAGGGGTGGGGCCGTCCTTGACATCACTATTGAAGACACCGGACCCGGCATACCTGCGGCATCTGTTAGTCAGCTCTTTCAGCCATTCACGCAACTAGACCAATCCAATACGAGGAAGCACGACGGTGCAGGCATTGGCCTCGCGATCGTCAAAGGGCTGGTCGATCTGCTCGGCGGATCGATCAACATCGAGACTGAGCCGGGGCGGGGAACGAAAGTCACAGTGTCGATGCCCGTCAAAGCAGCCGCAGCTGCTACAGAGGCCGATGGAACAGAGATGCAAGTTACGGCGATCATCGAACGGAAGAGGGTACTTATCGTAGATGACCAGGAATCTGCAAGGGAGTCATTTGCGGATGTGCTGTCATCGTTTGGCGCGTATGTGGACGTTGCTGCCGACGCGGGCGAGGCTTTGGCTGCATTGAGTGAGGCTACGTATGACGCAGTATTGCTGGATGTGCAGATGCCAGGGGAAGACGGGATCGCCGTCGCTCGAAAGGTACGGGCGACGCCGGGACCGAATAGGGATGTTCCTATCATCGGCATCAGTGCGTTTTCCAGCGAGCTGCTGAAAGACAGTGGGGCTGAACTCTTCACACAACACCTGCACAAGCCTGTGCGAAACTCGGTATTAAAGCAGGCGCTACTGGATGCGCTTGCAGCTAACAAGCGGCACTGAATTCAACCGAACGTGATTGATCAATGACTATCCTTGATGAGGTATCGGCGCTTACGAATGCAGGTTCACTGCTTTCGCGCGATCGTGAGATTGTTGCCTCCTATGACCTTGAGGTATCCGATGTGTCGGCAGAAGGTTATAGCGCGCTTTCTGCTGTGCAGGCAATCAAGAATGCGAATGTGGCTCCGTTTGAAGTCGACTACTCGCGTCTAACGCGCGTTCATGTCATCAACGGAATGGGCGTCACGCTGGGGGACTCGATTATTGGACTCACGGCGCTGGCGTCGATCAAGAGGCGGCACCCGGAAATTTCCTTTGTTATCTATCGTCCGAGTTGCGCCCCTGCGTACGTCAGGCAGCTATACGAACTGGCGGCGCCGATCTTTGGGAGTGTTGTGGATCTTCCCGTCGATGTCGATTCTCTGCCCGACGATGAACTCCGGATCGATCTGGGTAACCATCTGTTCTGGCCGAACTTCTCGACGATGCCCATGATAGATTTTTTCCTGTGGGCGCTCGGGATCGCACCGGCTGACGTTGGCCGGGACCACAAGTCGAATGACTGGCTTCAGCGCGTAGCTGTGCCGGCGTTGAGCGCGGAATGGTCATCGAAGGAATATACGTTGCTCTGTCCGACAGCCAGCACGCCTGTGCGTAGCATTCCGCATTCGTTTCGAGTCGAGGCTGTAAATAGTCTTTGGGAAAGGTTTCACGTTCCCGTACTTGGCTTCGGCAAGGTCGACCACCAGCACTACACAGACATCAAGAGCCTATCGACGGACACGGCCGCCTTTATTGCATGGGTGAAAAATGCCCGCTTTGTTGTGACGTCTGACACGGCCGCCGTTCACATCGCAGCTGGGTTTGACGTGCCTACAGTGGCATTTTTCACTACGATCTCGTCTGAGCTGCGCGTGCGCGACTACCCGTCGTGCAAAGCTATAAACCTTCCTCTTCCGGAAATTCAGGGAATCCAGGCAAGTGGGCGAGCGGGCGATCTGGAGATAGTCGACCGCGCGTATCAGAAGTTGACTGCGAGCAACTGGGCGCTGCACCTTTGCGATTAGCTCGATGAGCGGCTCAGTTCGTTAGAGATTTGCGAAAACAATATGGGCATGTGAACCGGTTTCTCGATCCACTTGCAACCAAACTGCTTAACCACCCGGGCAATGTCGTCAACACGGGCCTTACCACTTTGCAACTGCCCGGTCAGCAGGTAAATCGGTGTCGATGGATTCTCGGCCTTCCGGATATCGACAATCGCGGCCTCGGCGGTGTCATCGTTGATGAGCCAGTCGATTATGAAAGCGTCGAACGCGTTGCTCTTCAGGCTTTCGCGAAAGCTGGCCAGATCATAGAACGGTGTGGCGTTCAGACCGTGGTCGTTAAGATAGTCGCAGACGCTGTCTGCCGCCTGCGTATCGGTATCGTCGTCGAGAACCGCGATAGCCGGCTTCTCGAGGTGCGGCAGGTCGGGGCGTATTTCGACCGACAGCACATTGAATATTCGTCCGGCCGGAGCAATTTCGGCTGGATATACGTTCCATGTGTCGCCCGACTGGATCGCTACCAGGTCAGCTGATCGGTCGCGACTCAGCTCGTCGCCAATTAGCACGGAGCAGGGCAGCGGGCGCGGGCTCACCATCAGCATCCCCTCACCCGTGATCGAGTCTTCAAAATCTTCGTTGTTTTCCACCAGAACACTCGGAGTTTCGCCGAAGTGCGTAGCAACTGCCCCGAGTTGCTTCAGATCCCATGGCAATTGGCCTTTCATCTTGCGGCTTGCAGCCGAGAAGCTGAGATTAAGTATCCGGCTTAGCTCGCTCGCCTGAGCGCGTTTGGTAACGCCGTGCCGCTCCATCAAATTGCGAACGCGGCTGGCGATGGCCGTTGAGTCGGTCTGAATGTCGTTATCAGGCATATCTAGATACCCCTCCTTTGGTTGCCGACTTTATCCATAACTGACCTGACACGCAAGGTTTGGGAAATATTTTGCAAAACATGACTTGACACGCTCGTTACGGATAGTAAAGTGACGCGGTGGGTAATCTTCATTCCATTGGATGACGCGCGAGGGTAGGAGTTGACGGCGCGGCACCGCCTAACCACGAATCACTGAAGAGGTTTGATATGGCAGACGCCGTTGTGGGTAAGAGTGTTGCGAAGCGGCTGTTGTCCTTCATTTGCGCGAAGACTCGCGACGCGCGGGCGGTTTTCTGCAGTGTCGAAGCGAGCACATCGCGGCGCATGTCATTGTTGGTTGCTTTGCTGTGCGTAGCTGTTTTCCCTGAATTCGCTTATGCGATGGACTACAGCACTGGTACGGGCCTGGTTCGCGATTTCGTTAGCTGGTTGTTCGTCGACGCGGGTCCCTATGTCTTCATGGCGATTCTCGGCATCTGTGTGCTCGGGGTGCCGAAGGGTTGGATTCCGATGAAGGGTGCCGTGATCGCAGTTATCTGCTCATTTGTATTCTTCGCGGTCCCTTCCATTGTCCGCTATGCGGCGTCGGTCGCTTCCTCGCAGATCTGAGGTGAGGCCATGCGTGAAGTTCACGAAATCCCGAAAGGCATGGTGCAACCCTGGATGATATGGGGCTGCCTGGCTGAGCTGTTCCTCGGCTCGTTCGTATTGCCCGCGGTTGTTTTCATGTTCCTCAAATGGTGGCCGGTGATGCTCGCCGTGCCCTTTCTGGTCATCGGCTCCTATCTGATTACCGCGAAAGACATGTTCGCGTTCTCGGTCGCGTATCAGAGCTTTGGCGCGACGGCGAAGCCACGTAGCCTCAAATACTGGGACGGAGCCAAGACCTATGCGCCACGATAAATCTTCGCGCTCTCGCCGGCGTGTGTCGCCTGTGTCGCAGTCGACGGATTATTTTCCGGCCCTGTCGATGCCGTCGCGCCGTGTGGGACACACGAACCTTTGGGCAGAGGACGGCACTGGCAAGACGCTCTCTGTGCCGGAACTGCTCATGCGGGCGGCCGGCCCTCACGGCCCGAAGCGATAGGAGGAGCACGTCACTATGTCTTTCTCCACCTTTCTCGACCGTCATTTCGGCGCGTCGCCATTCGTTCAGCGGAGCGAGTCAGACAAGGATGATGCGGCTGATCTGCACGCCTCGCGCGAACTTCCGTTTGGCCTGAATGCGTACTACAACGGCCATACGTTGCGCACGCTTGACAGCGGACTGGTGCAGATTGTGCGTCTGCAGGGTCTCTACGCGGAAATGCTCGATGACACCGGTGTCGATGCGTACAAGCATCAGCGGAACACCGCGCTGGAGTCCATCGCTGACAGCAATGTGGGCATCTACGTGTACGAGATCCGGCGCAGGGCCAACCGGTGGCCCGCCGGGAAGTATTCGAACTGGTTTCCGGATTTCCTCAATGAAAAGCTGAAAGCGCGATTTCAGACGCGGTCGTTGTATCAGCACGAAATCTATATTGCCATCGTGCGCTACCGGCACTACAGCGGCGTAGTGGGGCGGCTCGATCGCGTATTCAATGCGTTCAATCCCTCCGGCACAAACGACAAGCTTGAAACCGAGTCGCGGCAGGCGCGAGACCTTGAAGAGAAGGTCAACTCGCTGATGAAATCGCTGGCGCACTACGCGCCTCGCCGTCTGGGCCGCGTCGAAACGGAAATCGGACCCTGTTGTGAGATGGCGCGGTTCCTGCGTTATCTGCTCACGCAGGAAGACGGGCCCGTGCTGGCCGATTCATACAACCTGGCCCAGGTGATCGCGAGTTCGTATCTGCATTTCGGCCGCAATCCGATCCTTGGGAAAGATGTTTTTGAGGTCAACGGGCTCAACCACCGGCGCATCGGGCAGGTGTTGGCCATGTCACGCTGGCCCGATGGCGCTGTCGCCGGGATGGCCGACCGGTTCCAGCGGCTGCCCGCCGAACTGATCGTCACGCAGAAGTTTTTCCCGATCGACAAGCTTGACGCGAGCATGGCGACGTCGACCAGTGAGGCCCGGCTATCGCATGACCGGACGACTGCCGGTATGTCAGCGGAAATCACCGCTCTGCGCATGCGGCAGGCGGCCAACAAGGCAGTTCTCGGCACCCACCACATGAGCGTCCTCGTTCATGTGCCGGTAGAAGGGCGCTCGCAGGAGGCGGCACTGAAGGCGCTTGAAGCGCTGGATGATGCCGTGGGTAAAACGGGCGAGTGTTTCAAGAGCTGGGGCGTGAAACCGGTTGTCGAGACGACCGGCATGGAGCGTGCCGTATGGTCGCAGATACCTGGTGCCAGAAAGCGGCACAACGGTCGGGTCGGCAAGGTCGAGACGCTTCAGTTTGCCGCCTTTGCATCGCTGCATAGCTTTCCGCAAGGGCGTTTTGACGGAAACCAGTGGGGTGAATGCCTCATGGTTCTGCCAACTGAAGGTCAGACCGGCTACTACCTGAACTTTCATGAGGAACGCGCCGGGATGGTGCCTGGGCATGGCAATTTCGCGGCGAAAACGGGCGTGGGCAAGACGTTGTTTGTCGCGTTGGTCACCAGTCAGGCCGATAAGGTGGAGCCCCGGGTGCACTGGTTTGACCGTGAGAACGGCGCGACCGTGTTCATACAGGCAATGAACGGCGCCGATATCGTACTCAGCCTGTCACGCTCGCTTGGCAATCCCTGCAAGATGCCCGACACGGAACAGAACCGCGCGATGCTGCGCGAGCTGCTGCAGATGATGGCGACGTGCTACGGCTACAGGCTCACGGTCGACGATATCGAACGCATTGCCACGGCGGTTAATGACAACTTCGATGGCAGCAAGACGAAGTTCGGGGACCGGCGCCTGCGGAATCTGGCCTGGCGCTTCGGCGCGAAGAATTCGGACCTGTATCGGGCGATTGCCGTGTGGCACGGCGATGGCGCGAATGCCGCGGTTTTCGACAACGAACACGACACGCTCGATGTAACAACGCACCGTCACTACCGCTATGAGATGCGGGAACTGATGAAAGACAAGGAGGGAAGGCCAGAGCTTCCCATCCTGCTCAACTACCTGACGCACCGCATCGAGCAATCGCTTGATGGCTCGCCCGCGATCATCGTGTGGGACGAGGCCCAGACATACATTCGCAATCCGTTCTGGCAACAGAAAGTCGAGTTGTATCGCGAGACATTCCGCCGGCGCAACTGCGTAACGCTCTTTATTACGCCCGAGCCGAGCGCTCTCTATCGGCCGGTGGCGGCCGTCAAGAATCAGGCGGTGACGAGCTTCTATTTCGCGAATGACAAGGCCGATCGACGGGACTACGTCGATAACCTGGACTTTTCGCAGAGCGAGTTCGAATTCATCGAGCGCGCTGCGCCTACTGACTACAAGGTACTTATCAAGAAGGGCAGCGGAGTCAGTGTGCGCGCCTCGTTTGATATGTCGGACATGCCTGAGCTCGTGGCCGTCCTGTCGTCGAATGACAAGTCGGTTGAACTGATGAACCGTGTCCGCGCCGAGTTGGGCACAACGGACCCGAGTCGATGGGTTCCAGTGTTCATGAATCGTGCGCTATCTGAACGGACGCACAACCTTTGAGTTGAGTGGTGAGGTGAACCTGTGATCGGACAGATTGCAATCGGTGTACTCGGTGCGGCGAGCATTTTCCTGTCGCAGGACCGACGCGAACACTGGCGTAAGTGGGCCTGTATCTGTGGGCTTGCAGGGCAACCTTTCTGGTTCTGGATGGCGTGGGAATCGCAGCAGTACGGCGTGCTCGCGCTTTGTTTTGTGTATGCGTGGTCGTGGTCGCGAGGCATCAGGCTGTACTGGATGGGCAAGCCAGGGAGCGCAGGGCGATTGGCGGAATCGACCTTACAACCGGAAGTGGAGGTGCAGAAATGAAAGGACCATTCGTAGCGGCCATCGCAGTGATGGCCATATCGACGTCAGCGTTCGCAACGGGCGTTCCGGTTGGCGATGCCGGGACCTGGACAGCGCTGGCCGCGCAACTCGCTCAGCTCAAGCAGGAATACGACACGCTCAAGCAGCAATACGGCGCGGTAACCGGGTCGTACGGGCGGGGTGGGCAGGGGCTGACCGATGCAATTGACGCGTCGTCCATTGTGCCGGGCAGCTGGCAGGACGTTGTATCGCAGCAGAAGAGCGGTATCTACGGCAGCCGACAGGCGACGTACGAAAAGGTGATGAACACGATGTCACCCGATGACTTCGCGGACAAGGGCGCGGGCGCGAACTACAAGATGAGTACCGACTCGGTTCGCTCGGCACTGGCCGGCGGAGAGTCGCTGTACGACGAGGCCCAAACCCACCTGCAGAACTTCCAAAGCCTTTCGCAGCAGGTCGACACGACCCAGAACGTAAAGGACGCCGCGGATCTGCAGAACCGCATGTCGGCCGAGCTGGGGATGGCCCAGTCCGCGCAAACGAAATTGCAGGCCATCAACGCGAATCTGACGGCGAACCAGCTCAACGAGAGTAACCAGGCCACCGCAGAGCGTGAGAAGTTTTTCAGCAACGTATCGAAGTGAGGATCGACATGCGAAGCATCGTTTTTTATCTCCTGCTCGCCGGCGCTACGTGTCTGGCTGGCTGTGCACATTCCGGCGCGATATCGAAATCGCCGTGCGCGTGCGATTTTCATCCTATCGGGCAGCAGGCCTGACAGCGCGCCGTGGGCCTGCTGGCTCACGGATGAAGAAACTGGAGCAAGGCATATGACGTGGACAGGCAAACTCAGTTGGTTCCTTCTCGCAGTCGCGGTTGTTGGAAGCGGCGGATTGATCGTTTACGTCGTGCATACGAGCAGCACGGGAGGCGACACTGTCGAACCCCCTGCGCAGACTGTGCCGACGTTCGAGCCGAAGACGAAAGCGTATTACCTTGCGCATCGCGCGGAGATGAAAGCGCGCGAAGACGATTGCACAAACCGCGGCATTAGCCCCTTTGCTGACACCCCGGAAGCACGCGACTGCAACGCCGCCGCGGAGGCCTCCAAGCAGATATTTTTTGGCCCGGGGAAGTGACATGGCTGATCCGGTAGATCAATTCATCCAGACATTGTTCGACAGCATCCCGTCGCGAACGGAAGCGTTTCTGTCGACCAATTACCCGGTGCTGGGGCACGCAGTCACGCAACCGGTGCTCTACCTCGCGATGATCTGGGTGGCAGTGAAGGTAATCCGGGTTCATTCCGGGCGAGATCCTGCGGACGTGTGGCCTCTCGTGAGAATGCTTTTGACGATCATGTTCGTGTTCGCGGCATTGAACTGGGGCGGGCTTGCCGGACAGATTTTTCATTCATTCCAGGAACTGCGCGACGACACCGTAAATGCGTTGATGGGCGGGCAGTCCATGACGCAATACCTGGAGAACGCCTACAACAAGTTTTCCGATGCATCTGGCCAGATGATGAAGCAGTCGATGCTCAAGATCGGCATCGTGCTTCTTGGGCTCGTGTTGCAGATGGTCAATACAGCGATGGTCCTGGTCGCGCTTGTTCTGAAGGTCGGTTCTGACATGGGCTTTGCAGTCACGATGCTGCTCTTTCCGCTGTTCGTGCCGACGTTGATGTGGAACAGCACGCGTGGATTCGGCATGAGCTGGTTTGCGGCGATGGCGAAGTTTGCACTGGTCGGCATCCTGCTGGGCGTCATTGTGAAATTCAGCTTCGATATCACTGACCAGTTTGTATCGAAGATGGACCCCAACGCAATGACGGCGAACGATGCCTTTTCTGCAATCATCCTTGCAGGCGCCATCACACTTTTCATGGCCTTTACCATTCGCCCGCTGGCGTCCGCGCTGACATCGAGTGGTGCCGCCGGCAGCGGCATGGCGGACATGATCGGCGGCTTCATGATGTCCCAGATCATGTCGAAGTTTTCCGGCGGTGGGCGAGGCGGCGCCGGCGCAAATCCGGGCGCGGCGACTGCGCTGAACAGTATCAGCAACACCCAAACTGCTCACGGTAATCAGCTTGCCCGGATCGAGCGGGCGCTTTCCTCGGGCGGCGCTACGAGCCCTTCAAGCATGTCGAGCCCATCGGGTGCCGGTCAACCGGGCGGCCCTGGCGGCACAGCGCCGTCGAGCGGCACATCTGATGGAGGTCAATGGTGAGCGCGATTTTCCAGAAATCTTCCAAGGTTCGTCAGGCGGCAGCGCCTGACGCACCGCCAGCCGAATCCTATGAGGCGATTCGCTTATCCCGGAATCGCGCATATCTGCTCGCGTTGGTAGCGTGGCCGATCGCGGGCCTCGCACTGGCTTCAATGGCCTACGACAAGGCCAATCAGGAGTATGTGCCACCTGTGGTGCTGACTCTTGACAGAAACAACCACGTCGCAAAAAGCGAGATCGGCACACCTGCGGTGCTCAGCTCGAAGGATGCCGTGATCGAGAGCGAACTTGCCCGTTACGTGACTGAACGCTACACGCTGGATCGCGCGTTTCGCCAGGACCATATTGATTACGTCAGGCTGCATTCAGCATCGGACGTGGCAGACCGCTTCAATCACGAGATGGACGCGAAGAACAAGGACAACCCGTACTACGCGATCGCAGAGACGACGGTTCGTCGCGTGAAGGATCAGCGCATCCGCATTCTCGACCGTGACGACCACAAGGCCGAAGCAACCTTCACGACCTACAACGACGGCAACGGCGACAACAAGACGGTGTACTGGCATGTGCTGTTCCGCTACGACTTCGTGAAGCAGGCGCTAACGCCGCAGAACCGCTACATCAACGGTACGGGTTTCATGGTGACCGGCTTCGAGCCAAACACAGAGCCGGGTGCGCCGGCCCCATCTGGAGGTTGAGATGCGAACAGTCAGGAGTGCCTTGACGGCAGTAGCGATAGCAGTGGCGTTGTCGGCCGTGGCTCACGCAGTAACGGCTGCTGATCCGGTCCTGCGGGGAACGGAAGGCAATGTGCAGCGCCTGCCGTACATGCCGGACCAGATCTACGACCTGACAGTTGCTGACAGGACCTTGCTGGCGATTGACTTTCCGCGCGACGAACATATCAAGGCCATCGCGCAGAGCACGGCGCCGGTCTTTCATGTTCAGCAAACGGGCGATACGCTGCAGGTGACGGCCGACAGGCCGGGCGAGAAGATGGGGCTGAATGTCACGACGACGCGCGGCACCTACCACCTGCAGATAGCGTCGATTGACGATGCATTGCAGGCCGCGCATATCGTGCATTTCGTGACGCCCTCGGCGTACTAACCAGGAGAGGGAACGACATGAAAACAATTCGCCACGGCATGCTGGCATGGTTAATTGGTATCGCGTGCGCCTTTGTGGGTGTGAATGCGCAAGCGGCCAAGAATCCGCGCTGCGTGATTACGGACAACCGGGTATGCCAGCTTCAGTTCGATCCGAATCAGGTCTACGAAATCACGGGCGTCTATGGTTACGCGACAACGATCGAATTCGCGCCAGGGGAAAAGATCCTCAACAAGGCGATCGGCGATTCAATCGGCTGGCAGGTCCTGAAGTTTCGCAATCATCTCGTGCTTAAGCCGGTCGAGCCGGATGCAAGAACCAATCTGACTGTCACGACCAGCAATCACGTCTATTACTTCCGGCTATCCAGTTCGAAGAATCCGGAACGAGCGACCTATGCGGTGCGCTTTATCTATCCGGCAGATGGAAACGATGGATGGAGCGACGATTCGGGCGGTATCTCCGACGCATCCTATTCGCAGCCGCGCATGGTCAACAAGAATTATCAGGTGTCGGGTGACGAAAATTCGTTCGGTCTGCAGCGCGTTTTTGACGACGGGCAGTTCACTTACTTTCTGACCACGATCGGCAAGCCCAAGCCGAGCATTTACGTCGTTGACCGGGACGGCACCGAGGCGCTTGCGCCCATGCGCAGGGAAGGGCCATACCTGGTGATCGAACAGATGGCTGACCGCTTTACGCTGCGCGATGGCGATCGCACCTTGTGTGTGAGCCGGTCGCAACAGGGTACGGCGACACAGGCGCAGCGCTCACCCTGGGGAGGCGGAAATTGAATACGCCTGATAACCCGAATGATCTGCCTCATGACGGCGGGCAGCCAGGGGGCGAGCCGGGCAACGTAGGCGACAGCCTGAACGAGCGTCGGCGCGCGGCTGATGCGCTGCGGCAGACGTCGCTCGCAGCCGATCCGGGGCGCGGCCGGCGTCAGACCTTTTTTACGGTCGCCGGCGCGATTCTGTTCCTGCTGTGTGCCGGTGGATTCTACGCGATGAAGCATGATGCGCCGGCGCCATCGGGCAGTTCCGACAAGCCGAAGATCGACGAAGACACGGCGAAGGCGGCGCCGCTGGATGCTGGCCGGCAGAAACTTCCGGCGTCGATGGCGGCAGCTGCGTCGGCACCAGCTGCAAGCTCGGGCGTCGATCCGGACGAAGCGCGACGGGCTGCTGAGCGTCAACGTCAGGCGGCCGCAGAAGCTGAGCAGGCACGCAGAAAAGCCGAGGCAATGCACGAGGCGCGGATGAAATCAGGCATCTTTGGTTCTGACACGGGAGGGGATGGCCCAGACGATGCAGGTGCCGCTTCCGCTGATGCGCAGCAGGGTGAGGCAGGCTTGGGCCGCCGTTCTGGCGGCGACGGTCCGAATGATCCGAATTCGGCCTTTGCGCGTAGCGTTGCGAGCGCCGACGACTCCACATCCAAGGCGCAAAAGATCGACAACCTGCAATGCAAGATGGAGCCGGGGGCAATCCTCGAGGGCCACCTGGTGCCGCGCATTATCTCGGACCTGCCTGGTTCCATCACGATCATGCTGGATCGGGACGCTTATGGGGAGCAGGGCCGGATTCCGCTGCTGCCGTGGGGCACGCGTATTACAGGCAAACCGAATTCGTCTGTGCGCAAGGGGCAGGAACGAACCTTCATTGCAAGCGCCGTCGCCTTGCGTCCGGATGGCGTCAAGATCCATGTCGACTCACCGGTTGCCGATCAGCTCGGATCGGCGGGCATCGACGCCGAAGTTGATAACCACGTTGGCCAGATCCTCGGCATGAGCGCGGCGCTGTCGCTGCTCGGCGCGGGTTCATCGACCTACGGCGTGTCGTCGTCAGACCAGAACAACTCGATGGCGATGTACCGCGCGGGCGTGCAGCAGTCGATGGCGCAGTCTTCGCAGCAGCTGCTGGGCGGCTACGTCAACATCCCGCCGACACTCAAAAACGACCAGGGCACGCGCGTGCGCGTTCAGGTCGAACACGAGCTGGACTTCTCCGACTACTGCAAATCAGGCGACGGGGAGGAATGATGACAACGGATAACTCGCACGTTCAATGCGAAGTCGCCGCAGGCGAACTACGCCGCCAGCTGGACGACGCGGTTGCCGACGCGCTGCAGGCACAGATATTCAGGGATTTCGCCCGGGATGACGGACGGTATCTGATGCTCGCGCAGGCAAAGCTTAAGGCCGTTGCCCGCCAGTGTTTCGATGCGCAGGTGTGCCTCGATCGTCCGTCCGTGCAGCAGGCCGGCGCGGTGGCTCGCGCCGAACGCATCCGGGGGCGCTGACATGTCGATCGTGCCTGCATTCTTCAACCGCACCGAGTCCATCAGGCCGCTTTTCGATGACGCCGACGTTTCGGAGATCGCGGTGAATGGTCCAGGCATCGTCTGGGTGTCCAGGCGAGGTAAGCGCTTCATGGAGCGCGTGGACACGCCCGCACTTTCTGGAAGTACGTTGCGGGACTTTGCTGAACTGGTGGCGCATCACTCTGATCAGGAAACTGATGCTAAGCGCCCGCTGCTTGCGGCCTCGATCCCGTCGGAACTGACGGGAGCAGGCAATCGCGACTTCCGGATTCAGGTGGTCCAGCCGCCCGCAGTGCCGCCCGACACGATCGCGATCGCGATCCGCAAACCGTCGACGCTCGACCTGACGATGCAGCACTACATCGACACGGGGGCCTTTGATCGGGTCAATGAACCGTTGCCCGAAGCGGAGGACACGGCGAGGAAGCTGGCAATGCTGTACCGCGACGGGGACTGGCCGGCCTTCCTGCGGCTTGCGGTCCAGACCAAAAAGAACATTGTGGTGAGTGCTCCGACTTTCGCAGGCAAGACGGAGCTCATCAACATGCTCCTCAAGGAGATCTCGCCGCACGAACGGATCGTCACCATTCAGGATGCGCTCGAGCTACGGCCGCCGCAACAAAACGTTGTGCACCTGGTGTATTCGCGTGGCAATCAGGGCACGGCACAGGTAACGCCGGTTGAACTGATGGAAACGTCATTGCGGCTGTCGCCTGATCGTGTGATTCCGGGCGAACTGCGCGGTGCTGAAGCATACGTCGCGCTCGAAATGCTCAATTCCGGACACGGTGGGTGGATGACGACGCTGCACGCGACTAGCCCCGAGCACATGTTCGAACGGCTCGCGCAGATGGTCATGCGCTTCGGTTCGACCTTGCAGCGTGCCGAGATTATCGACTATGCCCGCAGTCTCATCGACGTCGTGGTGCAGATGCATCGTTATGACGATGGGGTGCGGGGAATCAGCAAGGTGCTCTATGTCCCGCATTAAATTGCCCTTCGCGCCTCTGGTGCTGAGTCTGATGCTGCTTTCCGCTCAAGCGTCACAAGCGGATATGCAGGTCGCGCCCCCACCGGTTGCATCCACCTTTGTCTCGCTGGCTCAGGAGTGCGCCCCTGATGTTCATCACGCGCTGTTGGGGCGCGTGGCGACAGTCGAGAGCAGCGGAAATCCGTTCGCGATCGGCGTCGTCGGCGGCCATCTTGCGCGACAGCCAAAGAACCTTCCGGAAGCGCTGGCCACCGTCAAGGCGCTCCACGCCGGCGGCTGGAATTACAGCATGGGTTTGGTGCAGGTCAACGTACACAATCTCGCGCGCTACGGACAGACCGTAGAGAGCATTTTGGAGCCTTGCACGAACCTCAGGACCGGTGCTGCGATTCTTAAAGCGTGCTACGCCCGTGCGAAGCCGCAATTTGCGCAGGCTGATGACGCGGTACGTGCGGCGCTCTCCTGTTATTACAGCGGCGATCTGACGCGGGGCGCCGCCTATGCACAAAAGGTGGCGGCTGCCGTCCCGGCGTCCGGTGTGCAGGGGGCGCAGCCGATCGAGGTTGTTCCGGACGTTCGCCCTGCAGGTGGACCCGCACGACGCGCGGCGGCACGGCCGGAGCGCGCTGCAAAGTCTGCGACCAAAGACGACTGGTTCACGACCTATGGGGACGACGACGAAGACGGTCAGGTCAATGGGCAGAGCAGCGATTCGCGCAAGGCAGTAAAGGCGTCGGGAGCCGTCGATGACCAGTGACCAATTTCGCATGCTTGCTGCGGCTCTGGTGCTGGACGTCTATGCCGTCACGGCGGGCGCGGCGGCATCGCAATGGTGGCATCACCAGCCTGGGGCCGGAGTGCAATTCGCGTCGCTCATGGTGCCTATGTCTTTTTATCTGGTAGCCCGGCTGGTGCGGGAGAGCGGTGGCTGGGTCCTGCTGCCGCCCGTGCTTACCTTGATGTGGTTGGGTGCGGTGGCTGCGTCGCCGTTCTGTCTGTTGGGTCTGGCCGTGCGCAATACGTGGAGTGCCTGGCGATACATGAAGGGCGGGCGCAGCGCGCTTACTTGGAAAGGGGGTGGGGTATGACGATGAGAAACGGAGTCAGGCTGATGCTGGTCATGTCGGTGCTCGCTGCTGGCGGTCACGCCGGCAAGGCCCGTGCCGATGACGACTACGGATGCCGCATTGTGATCTGTCTGGGCAACCCCTCATCGAATGGTGGACCGTGGGCGCCGTCTACCTGCGGGCCGGCAATGGATCATCTGATGGACGATCTCCGCCACGGGCGTGGCTGGCCGCAGTGTAAAGACTCGGACATGACCGTCCGCCAGAACAACACGCCTTACGATCCGTGCCCTGCTGGCACGACGGCCGCGGCGGCCGGCACCTGGGTGGCGGAAGGGCAACGCAAGGTCGGAGCTCGTCCGTACAGCGGCATGGGTGGTTTCGCACTTGTCGGAACGCCGAAGCCTTCCGTGGCGGATCTCAATAGCGGTTACGCGTATTACGGGCCGCAGGCCTGTGTGGGCAGCCAGGTCGGTGCGTATCAGGTGTATGGCGATCCCTCGGTCGATGCGTCAGCGGTGAGTTGGCGAAATGGGCGTGACGGTGGTGGCTACGACGGCGATCCAGTCACCGTCACGGTGTATGACCACATCGTCTGGCAACAGCCGCAATCGTCGAATGCGGTCGACGTGTACGAGGCCGGCCAGTTCCAGACACGAATTCATTACTAACAGGGTGGCGGGGATGACTTACGCGGCAGCGCATGGCTGGACACGGGTTGGTCCGTATGAACTGGTTCATCCGACTGGATGGCGAATTGCCAGCTGCATTATTCAGGGTAAGCCTAGACACATTCTCTGGCACGGTGGCGAGACGCAGGGCAATTTTCCCAGTGTTGACGTTGCCGTCGCGAAGCACGTTGAGTTATTGGGTCAGGGCCGGTGAGGGCAAGGATGATCAAACTCCATCGTCCTCTCATGTCTGCGGTCGTCACGGCGGCGCTGACGGTCGTTGGCTTTCCCCTTCTGACGTACTCGAGCGGTGCCCAGGCCGCATGCGTAGCCCCTGACGGTCCCGCGATTGACACGGGTTTTTCGCCGGAAGGTCCTGCCGAACGTCTCGTACTTAAAGCCATTTGCACGGCCCGGCACTCTGTCCACCTGTCGGCGTACAGCTTCACTTCGCCGGCGATCGTGCAGGCGCTGATCGACGCGCATCGGCGCGGCGTTGACGTAGCGGTCGTTGCCGATCGGAAGAGCAATCTGGTTGAGGATCGCAGCGGCAAAGGCCGCATCGCACTCGATCTGCTGTCGGGTGCGGGCGTCAGTGTCCGGACGATCGACGTGTATCCGATCCATCACGACAAATTCATGGTGATCGACGATGAATCGGTCGAGACCGGCAGCTTCAACTACACGACGTCGGCGGCCAGGTACAACAGCGAAAACGCTGTCGTGATGTGGCATGTGCCGGTGGTCGCACAGGCGTATCAACAGCACTGGCAAAGCCGATTTAACCAAGGGCGCCCCTGGTCCGGGTAGGCGTCGAACTGACGGAGGTTTTTATGTTTGAAGACACCGTATTGCGGTTTAGCGACAAGGAGCGTCAACAACAGCTTGCGGAGCAGGAACAGGCTCTCGCGCAGCGTCGCGCGAGTCTCGAGGCCCGCCAGAAGAATCTCGCGTACCGGCAGGATTGGCTTAAAAAGGAGCCGCACGCAGTCGCGCAGGCAGTCGAGCGGGACGACCAGCAGCGCCGCGAAGACAGGCAGCTCGCGACCGATGCCAAGGCGCTGAAGACGCGCTTCGGCCTGAAAGACGGTGAGCTGATCGACACGGCCGCGATGCGAGGCGCGCTCGAGCAGGCGTTAGCCGAAAAAGAAGTCGAGCAGGAACAGCGGGCCGAGCAGATTACCGATCGTGCGTCGCTCCTGTCGGGTCTGAACAAGCTGGCGTTGATCGATGCGAAGAGGACTGCCGAGATCCTGCACGCGAACAAGGATCTGAATGTGCAGCGTGAGTGGAGCCGGCAGGAAGTTGCCGACATGTTCGCGAAAGCGCAGGCGCGCGTCGACGACAAGGGCGCCACGCACACCTACCCCAAGACGCTTGATGGCTGGGCGAAATCGCTGGAAGCCCGCAATCGTGAGCTGGAGCTTGCCGAGATCAAGCTCGATGCGCAGGAGCAGGCATTACGGGCGCAGGTGCGTCGCGCAATCGAGGGGCCGGAGAAGACCGCGGCGCAGCCCGTCGCAGAGCCGGCCGCGCAGAAGGTCGCAGACCGCACAGTTGATGTGGCGGTGGGTAAGGAGGCGGCAGCGGGTGCGAAAGAGAACGTCAGTATTGATACGTCGCTAGAGACCCTGAAAGATCCGGCCAAATTTGCGGCGACGGTCGATACGGTCGCGAAGACGACGGGGGTTAGTGCTGAACAGGCCAAAGCCACGCTCGAAATGCTGCGTGAAACGAAAGAGGCCAATGCGGGCAGGGCGCCTGCAGCGGGGACAGCCGACAAGGCCGCGATCGAAGCTGCGCGCAATGCGTTCTTCTCGCGCGGCAGTGGGAAGAGCACGGCGCCGGTCGAGAAGGTAGCAGAGAAGGCCGCGGAGAAGCCGGCGGCGCAAAAGTCCAATGTTATCGACATGGGAACCGGCAAGCGAACGCCGTCAACTGCGCCAGTTGAGAACAGCGGCCAGACGCCGGAGGCAAAGAAGTCCGTCGACGGGGTTGCAGGTTTCAAGAAACTTGGCCGGAACAAAACGAAGGATGCCGCCGACCGGGGCGCTCCAGATGCCGGCAAGTCGGCTGATGCGGGCAAGACACAGCAGTTGGAAGGTGCCACCGTCGTGCGCGCAGAGGCGGGACCACGCAGGAAATTTGCGGAGCTGAATGCACATGAAAAGCTTGAGCGTCGCGCCGAGTTCTTCGGGAACCTGCGCGAGTCGGCCGGCTTTACGCGCGATGGCAAGCAGGCAGTCTCGGAGCGGGCCAAGGAGGCCGTCAGGCCGGGAAAGCAACGTGAAGGGCACGGGATCGGCTGATCATGCAAAAGCACGAAATCGTGATGATGCAGTGGACGGGAGCGGTGCTCGCGCTCGTTCTTGGCCTTTGCGTGTCCTTCACTTTGGCAGGCTATCCGCCGCTGCCGTTTCCTGCTGGGATCATTCACGGCTTCACGGCCGCCGTGCATGATCCCCTGCTTTTCTGGGGCGCGGTGCCGGGTGCGGCGCTTGCAGCGGGTGCCGCATGGGCATGCCACGAATACCTGTTCAATGGCTTCGAAGGCTACCGGTATGCCAGGTTTATCCGTGGCACGAAGATGGAAAACCGGCACCAGCTGAGCAGCCGCATCGCGCGACATAACAATCAGTACCGCAAACAGGCCGTGAAACACGGCGATGCGCCGCGCGTGCCAGTTGCCGTTTGCGGTGTCGAGATGCCGACGGATCTCGAAACGCAGAACCTGATCGTCGTGGGTGCGCCAGGCTCCGGCAAGAGTCAGGCGATTAATGGATTGATCGCATCAGCACTGCGCCGCGATGATCGCATGGTGGTGGTTGATCCGAACGGCTCGCTCATGTCGCGCTTCTATTTGCCCGGCGACATCGTGATCAACCCGTACGACGCCCGGTGCGTCGGCTGGTCGCTGTTCAACGAGGTCGATCACGGTTTCGACTTCGAACGGCTCGCACATTCGGCGATTCCACCGCAGAACGGCGATCAGGCCGAAGAGTGGGCGGGCTATGCACGCGCGCTACTCGCGGACACGATGAACAAGCTCGCCGGCGACGACATGCGTGACATGGTGACGCTCACTGATTTGCTGGTGCGCGAACAGCGCCCAGTGTTGCAAAAGTACCTTGAAGATACGGATTCGGTGGGCTTCTTCGCGAAGGATGCGGATAGAGCGACGGCCAGCATCATCTTTACGCTGAACAAGTACATCCGGCCGCTGCGTCGCATTCCTGATGGCGATTTCTCGATCCGGCGCTGGATGGGCGACGAGAACGGAGGGAACATCTGGATTACGTGGCGCGAAGATCAGCGTACGGCTCTGGGCCCGACGATCCCCGTCTGGCTCGACCTGATCTACGCGATGATTCTGAGTGAGGCGCCGACGTTCAACCGGCGGCTGTGGGTATTCAAGAACGAACTGGCATCCCTTGGCCGCCTCTACAGTTTCGAGGCTGCAGTATCGAAGGGCCGCAAGCATGGCCTGTGTGTGGTGGGGGACCTGCAGGATCTGGTTCAGTTGCATCAGCAACTGGGAGATCTACCGGCGAAAGCGACGCTTTCGTGTTTTCGCAGTCTGCTTGCGTTGGGAGGGGCCAACGCACTGACAACCAAAAGCGTTGCGGAGATGATCGGCTGGCACGAAGTAGAGCGCCACCCGATCGGCGTGCAGGGCCGGTGGCGTATCAACACACGCGAGCGCAAGCGCGATCCGGAGCTGGTCGTCACGTCGTCGCAACTCTCGAACCTGCCCGACCTGAACGGTTATCTGAAATACGGCAAGGACTGGCCGCTCGCGAAGATCAGATTCGGCGCGCGTGACTATCCGGTCCGCGTGCCTGCCTACATCGAGGCAGCGCCTTGTGAGGTGTTTCCGTCAATCGCTGTGCCTGCACCTGTTAATCGAGCGCCTGCTCCGCAGGGCGAACCTGGGGCAGCCGCAATTATCACCGGCACGGTCCTTCCTTAAACGCAGCCGTAGCTACATCGGTGGAGGTAACGCTATGAGCGAGTTTCGATTCGATGACGTGATTGTTGCGGCAAATGCCGCTGATCTGCAGGCGTATCTTGCCGATGCGCACGGCGAGAAATCTCGACCGCTGTGCATGTGTACGCCGGTTGGCGTCTCGATGTATGTCGCGAAAGTCGGGGGACACTATGTGATCAAGCGTATGCCAAACACGGGCGGCATACATGCGCCGGACTGTGCGTCGTACGAGCCGCCGGCAGAGCTCTCCGGTCTGGGTGAGGTGAAAGGTGAGGCTATTCGGGAGAACATTGAAGACGGTATCACCACGCTTAAGCTCGATTTCAGCCTGTCGAAGGCAGGTACAAGAGCAGCGCCAGCGCCCTCGGGTGAAGCGGCGGACGCGGTGCGAACGGACGGCGCGAAGCTGACGCTGCGTGGCACATTGCACTATCTCTGGGAAGAGGCGGGCCTGAATCGTTGGTATCCGGCGATGACGGGCAAACGCAGCTGGTACATCGTGCGGAAATACGTACTACAGGCGGCGGCCGGCAAGGTATCCAGGGGCGAACCACTTGGCCGTTGGCTGTACGTGCCGGAGTCGTTTTCCGCTGAACACGCAGCGGGTATCACGCAGCGCCGCATCGCGCACATGGCCGAGCTAGCAGCCAGCAAGAAGACACGCAAGCTGATGATCGCGATCGGCGAAGCGAAGGAGATCGCCGAGTCGCGTTACGGCTTCAAGATCGTCGCGAAACACCTTCCGGACTTTCCGTTCATGCTGAGCGACGATCTGCATCGGCGGCTCCAGAAGCGTTTTGTGAACGAACTGGCGCTGTGGGACAGCATTGAAGATTCGCACCTGGTGTTCATCGCAACCTTCGGCCTCATGTCTACCGGCATCGCGTCGATCGAGACGCTGGCTGTCATGGTCGTGTCAGCTAACTGGATTCCGTTCGAGCACGCGTACGACAAACTGATGCTCGATGCGCTCACGGCGCACAAACGCCGCTTCGTAAAGGGGCTGCGATACAACCTGGCTGAGAACAAACCGCTCGCGTGCGTGGTGCTGGCCGACGTGTTGCCGAAGCCCGTTGCCCTGTACGTGCAGCCGCCCGGTATTGAACAGGAAGACGAGGACGCGCTGTCAGGTCTGATCGAGGAAAGCGACATGCCGTCTTGGATCTGGCGTGCTGGTGAGGAGATGCCTGAGCTGCCAGCGCCAACGTTGGCCCCTGCTGCGAGACCATCGACGCGTGCCGTCTATACGTTGGATGAAGTTAATGCAGCTGTGGCAGATGCGGCCGCATCGTCAGCGGGCGAGAAGTCTGCACGGTGAGGCAAGGTTGACTGGCCCGGCTCGCTGTTATTGCTTCAAAGGAACGTCAGCCGCGTCGAGTGGAAATCTTTACTCTCTGTTCAGCAGGACTACGTAGCGCACGACAAAGCCGAACCTACAAAAGAAAACCCCCCGCCTGGCAGCGAGGGTAGTTCTTGATGACAGCCAGCACAGAGAGAAGTGCTAGAGACATCGAAATCAACGAATCCGTTTCGATTCTAGCAATCCTTCACTCCGTGTCAAGCGTCATCGGTAGGCGCTCGACCTTAAAGAAAGGAGTGGGTACATGAATCGACGACAAGCCAACCGGGCCGGATGGCCCGTACCCGTCGCATTCGCAATGCCTGTAACGCCCCGTCAGACAGGGCGATGCAAGCGAAGTACGTTTCGCCTCGCGGTTTCCCCGGTGCTCCGTTAACCCAGCACCTACTCCGGCATGCCCAGCCAGTGGTACGCACGTCGCGTCGCGGCACTCCCGTCGGGGTTGCCGGAGCCGCCCAGAACAGGGGTGGGTGGACTCCCGCGCGTGCTCACCGAACTCATGCACCGCCTCGGACGCTACCTCGACGCACCCGATGAATGGCTGCCGAGCCTGAATCGTGCAAACGGGTCGACGCGCCAGCAGCGTACCGAACGCAGCGTAGCGTGCGTGCAACTGTTGCGCGCGAGCCTCAAATACCTGGATCTGTTGACCATGCGCGTGGGCATCCCGTCGACGGGCAGTGGGATGCAGAACCTGACACTGCCGTTTCTCGCCGGGCAGGCTGGGCTTGACGTGCGCCGTGCAGAGCGCGCGATGCGTGACCTGCAGGCGGCGGGCCTGACCTCGGTGCGACGGCGCTGCGAACGCGCGGAGGACGGCAACTTCAGGGGCCTCGCAGCCATCCGATATATGCCGGCTGCGCTCTTCGGCGCGTTCGGTCTGGCGAAATGGCTGCGGCACGAACGCAGCAAGGCCTCGCTGCGCCATCAACTGCGTGCGACCGCAGACGCCAAACAGCGCTGGCGCAACACGCGCGAATGCGCACGTGGCCAGCTCTGGCTCGACGCGATGACAAACGGTGTGAACCGCGCAGGCCCGGCGGTGTCGGCATCCGGCGGCGTGGACGTCAGCATTGCGGCCGAGTTCGAGCGCCAGGTTCAGATCCGCGCCGGCGAGATCAAGCAGGCCAATCCTTCTCTCGGGCACGGGATCTGTTTCAGGCTCGCGCGCCAGCAGCTAGCACCTCCCCGCTAATTCTTCCCTCAGCTGTTCTCATATATTTGGCTTGACGCGACGATCCGGCACGTCCGGGGCGCGTTGCTCAGTGGCCAAGCGGTACCCATGAGCGTGAGTCCGGCGGGTCTACGCGCGGAACTCCGCAGTACCGTGGCATTTGCATGCGTCGCCGGGTGACTTATCCACATCAGCCGTAATTCACTCTGGAATAAGTGTCGGGGCAGTTCGGCATTAAGTGTCGGTTGTTAGTCACAGCTTCCTTTCACTACCTTCCGGGTTGAAGAAGCGCCGACTAGACGGCTCCACGTTTCAGTGCCCGCGCGCTGATCCGTTGGCACGAGCATTTTTGTGTAGTCCGCAGCGAGAGGAAACCATCAGAAGCCGGTTGACTATGTGGTGCTTGGTTGAACTTGGCCGCATCGGCAGGGCGTTGAGTAGTTCATTGCAAGGACGCCAGTTAGTCAGGAAGCGATCTTCGTTGGCAACGGAGTTTGGACTTTCAGGCGTCGGTTGCGCCCTGGAAGCAGTCATTGAAATCGCGGGGATGAAGGTCACCTTGTCGGCTTAACGGACGTTGGTTCGACGGAGCGGATATAACCGTTCCGTCTTCGAAAGTCCCGGTTGGACGATGAAAACTCCGACCGTCACACGTTGGGGTAATCGTCCTTTTCGTGCAATTTCTGGCGGTCATCGCCCGCAGAGCCCCGTCCAGCAAGGATCTCCTGTGCTGCAACATTTCCTCGAAACACGCATTCACCAAGCCTCTGATAAATAGGCGTTTTAGACACTAACCGCCAGAAATTGCACGAAAAGGACGATTACCCCATGAAGGCGACTGAACTCGGTCCGCAGCAGTTGGTCTGCGACGTCAAGCACAGCATCCTTCGCGTGTGGGGTATGCAGGTCGACGGACTCTCTTGCCCCCCGACGCAAAACGCCTGAAAGCAGGCGCAGGGTGGCATCAACCGGTGCTGACCTCTTCGCCACTCCCATAGCCAGCGCCAGGGTCAGAAGATTGAGTGCGCCCAAGGCCTCGGAAGCAGTCCGGAATGACCGCGTCGAATTATTGGCTGTGAGGATCGTGGTGTTCTGTTGTTCACGGAACGCCTGTAGCAGCCGCCTTTGCACAACCGAGGGGAGAATCACTCCTGATCGACTGCATGGCCGCCCCAGTCGTCTCCGTCGCACGCACCAGCATGCGGTGACGCCGCGCGGATGTTTGGGCAGGAACGGTCAGAAAGCCTATGGTGACTGCCACGGCAGCACCAGCGAGGACTGCAAAGGCGTACCCAATCGCGTAGGTCTCCGGGTCGATACGAAGACTCGGCGCAATCGAAATGGCAAGTGTCGCCACGAGGCCCGCCATGAAAACTGTGATACTGGAGGCATTGCAGGCGAAAGCGATGATCAATGCCGCGATCGCTGAACCTGCGGCTCGACCTGATACTCCCGTTCGTTAAGCTCTGTGTTCCGCTTCGCCTTTGCAACCGCCCAGGTGCCTCGATACGCGATCTAACCGGTAATCAGCGTCCATTCGGCGCAGGCACGGCGTTGCCACATGCGTGAAGGACCGATGTGTGGTGCAAATAGATCAGTGCGGGAAGCCGGGTGAGCACCGTCCCAAGAACAGTATCACGGTGGCCCAGCCCAGATGGCCCCCTCCCGCACCGTTACGCTAGATCAAAACTTTTGCTGGAGACCAACCATGACACCAAGCTGATCCATACCAGCTCCGACAGTGCCGCCAGCTGCAACCGGGTTGGCAGCCAGCGCGCTGTTGAGCATGTACCCGACCGACGTGTACACCGTGGTGCGCTTCGATAGCAGGTAATTCATGCGCCCGACCACCAATGTCGAGTTCGAGGCATTTTTCCCCGCCGTCCCGCGTTGCAGGTAACGCACGCCCTGTGCGTCAAAGAAAAACGATGGGGTGGCGTAGTACGTAGCCCCCGCGAAGAGAATATCGGACTGCAAATGAGTTGCGGAAGCCACGTTGTTTCTGATCCAGCCGGCACCGATCTTGGTCGGGCCGAGGATCACATAGCCGTCGACGATGTTGTGCGTGTCGGTATCCGCGCTGTTGTTGAGCGGTGCCGACGCGCCGGTACCGCCGCGCATCACGTCATAGGACGCCGCCACGCCGAAGCTCGCCGAGTCATACGCGAGGAGCGCGGTGTATTGGCGGCACGCAACGAAATTGCCCGGCACCTGTCCTCCACAGTTGGTCGCCTGCGGACCCGCCGGACCCGCTGCGTCACGGCCAAAGCTGTATGTTCCACCAACTGTGATACCGCGGAATGTGCCGAGATAGCCGACCGCATTGTCACTGCGTGCGTTCGGCAGATACGAGTCGAAGTCGGCCATCGAATGAATCGAAGGGCCGATTACATCAGCGTTCGACAACGCGTACATCGTCATGTTCATCTGGCGTCCGAGCGTGAGCGAGCCGTAGTCACTGTTTACGCCCACGTTCGCCTGACGGCCGAAGATGCGCCCGCCGTAATTGAGTAAACCGGTGCCCGGTTGAAATCCGCTTTCCAGCACAAAGAAAGTCTTGTAGCCCGCGCCAAGGTCCTCGACGCCCTTTAAGCCCCAGCGTGAGGGTAATTCACCGGTCAGAAAAGGCATCCCAACCATCGATCCACCGCTGCTTGTTGCGTTGTTGTAGTAGGACACCCCTGTATCGACGATTCCATATAACGTGACACTGCTTTGGGCGTACGTGCACCCAGTCGCCGCGACGAGCAACGCCGCGCTCCATTTCAATTTCATGACGATCGTATCTCCACTTTTTTATGGCGCAATGCCTGGTTTTAAGAACTAGTACGGGATTGATCCTCAAACCACGTGAAGCACACCGCGTTGCGGCACCCTCGGCGCCCGTGATGTCAGCTTTTCGACAGACTGATCCAGCTGGCGCAGCGCGCCATTTCGGCCCTTCCCGAACGGCCTGGGGCCGGACGACGTTGAGCCTGGAGTGCCGGATGGTGCAGATGATGCGGGCCGCAATTTCTATAATCGTCTCGTGTATGGCGGCGAGACGCTCGAACCGGATGCGCAATCGCCTGAAGCTGTGCCGCCATGCGAAGGTGCGCTCGACGACCCCGATGGGTCTCGCCTAAGCCACTGCCGTGCGGCTCGCAACGTGCAGTGGCCTGCGATATTTGTCGTGGTCGTAGCCTCGGTCGGTCTGCAAACCGACGAGCCTTGACAGCGGCCGTCCACGCTTGCCCCGGATGGACGGGATGGTATCGACGAGCGGTAAAAGTTGAGCGATGTCGTTGCTGTTGGCGCCCGTGAAGATCAGCGCGAGCGGGGCGTCCTGCGTTTCCTTATGGGGGTGATGCTTTGAGGCGCTTTGAGGCAGATCGCACCTGCATGACACTTTTTCACCGCAGGCGTTGCCCGCCTGCGTGGCTGCCGATCCCGTTGTGCCTCCATACGGCTATTTAAAACCGGGCGATTTTCCGCCCATCCACTCAAACGGGCACTTCATCCGCCTTATATTCGTACAGCCACTCGTAGCGTTGCCGAACTTTATCCGGCGACCACTCTGCATCGATGTACTGCGCCGCAGTAGCCGGATCGGCCAGTCTTGGATTGTGGAAACGTGCCGCGTTTTCATTGGCGCCGCGCACCATGCGAGCTGTACGATCCACACGCGCTGCGTCGTAGGCCTCAAGTGCACGTTCCGCATCATCACGATGAGTCGCCAGTGCGCGTGCTAGCACATAGCCATCCTCTATCGCCATAGCCGCGCCTTGCCCAAGGAAAGGCAGCGTCGGGTGCGCCGCATCTCCAAGCAGCGTCACTCGCCCGAACGACCAGCGAAGAATCGGATCACGTACCATCAGAGCCCACTTGAAATGGGTGTCGATGGCGCGAACCATGGTTTGAATGTCGTCATGCCAGCCTTCGAAATCGGTTAAGCAGTCAGCCATAGAGCCTTTCTGCGTCCAGGATTCAACCTCCCAGCCGAGTCCCTCGACGACGCCTACGAAATTGGTAAGCTCACCGCCGCGAAGCGGATAATGCACGACGTGCCGTCCGGGTCCGAACCAGTGGGTGCTCACAGAAGTACGCAGGTGGTCGGGCAACCGGTTGGTCGGAATCACGCCTCGCCAGGCATAGCAACCCGAGAACCGGGGCTTATCGGGACCCACGATCTCCGCGCGAACACGGGAGTGCACACCGTCTGCTCCAACCACGATGTCGCCTTCGACCCTTTCCCCGTTAGGTAGGATAACTGAAGGCCTCGATCCGGACGTATCCAGCGACTCGCACCGACTATCCAGCCGGATAATCTGCGCGCCGTGGCTCAGAACCGCTCGCGCAAGCATGTTGTGAAGGTCCGCGCGATGAAACATGCAATGAGGATGGCCGTACTTCTCGCGAGAGCCTCGGGCCATCTCGGCGATATCCCACGTCCGGTCACTGTTCCAATGACGGACCGTGACTCCGGACGCCTCCGCGCCTGAAGCTGCGATCGTCTCGTCGAACCCCAAGAGGCTGAGCACGCGCGTGGCGTTCGCACTTAGCTGTATGCCTGCCCCCACGTCTTCAAGGGCGGGTGCCCGCTCCAGCACGGTCACCTGGAAGCCTTGGCCTATCAAAGCCAACGCGGCAGTCAGCCCGCCCACGCCACCCCCGACGATGACGACTCGCTCAATACGTCCAGAATCTTTCATACTGTTCCTTTGTCTCCGCAGTTTCATCTCAAAGATTAGACACTCTGCTATCGTTCATGTAAAACGTGCTTATCAAATGGATTGACATGAGGAGCTGATGAATATTTCGCTGCGGCAGTTGAAGGCGTTTTCGGAAGTGGCTCGGCTGAAGAGCTTCACCAGGGCAGCTGAAAACCTGCACATTACGCAGCAGGGACTCAGCTTGATGATTCAAGATCTGGAAAGACAGTTTGGATGCCGTCTATTCGACCGGACAACCCGAACGGTCTCGCTGACTTTGGCGGGCGAGCAGCTTGTTGCTGCGGCACATCAGACGATTTCATCGCTCGATGCCGCTGCTTCCTGCATTGGACGGTTGTCCACGCACGCCCGGCAGACGCTGTCGATTGCCACCTCGCCGCTCGTGGCGGCAACCTTGCTGCCTGAGGCATGTTCATTGTTTCGAGAGCAGGATCCCAACGTGACGGTCAAGGTCATCGACGTCGAGCGCAATCAGATTCAACCGCTTGTCGAAGCAGGTGAGGTGGACGTCGGGTTCGGTATGTTCCTGAACCCGGCAGCCGCACTTGAGCGCCAGAAGATTTTCCAGTGCGACCTGGTGTGCATTTCGGCGGCGGGAAGTACGTCTCCGAGCTGGCAGACAAGGCCAATGCAGCGGCTGCGATGGTCGGCGCTAGCCAACCGGACGTTAATTGCGCTCCGCCCCGACAACCCCGTGCAGCAACTGGTCGACATTCAATTGGGGGCGATTTCGCGCGCCAGCGAGCAACGCCTTACTTTCAACAACATTCCGACAGTGCTGGCGATGGCCGAAGCGGGTTTTGGAAGCGCGATCCTGCCGTCATTTGTGATCGCGGCTATTCGAGGGATGAATGTTGATGTAGCGCTGATCGAAGATCCCGTCATGCCTCTGGATTTCTATCGAATCAACCTTAAGGGCCGTTCCCGAGCGGCGGCAGAGCCAGGCTTCATTCAGGCGTTGCTGAAGATAATGACCAAGCGGTGCGCGCTTGCGCATTAGGGTGACGGTCAAAGCACCGTGCGAGGGTCATACACATTTCATCCGGCTACCACGTAGTGCCAGGCAAGGCCTCAGCAAAAAAACGTCGCTTTGACAAAGCGACGTCTCCTACCGAGCTAACCCGACGCGGCCACGCGGTCAATCGCTCATCGCCCGCTTCCGAGGTTAGGCTATCAATGCCTCCGTCGAGACACCAATGCATCACCACAGGCGCCCGAGTGCGTCATTTCTCCGATCGGACCAACTTGAATACATAGTCCAACGTGTAGAACGGGTTTTCGCTGTTGGTTCCATCCGGAGTGACACCAGGTTCGTGCCGAATGTAATTCCCAATACAGGAACTCCGCACTCCGAAGACTGCATCGGAGTCGAGATATGCATCCCCTTCGGCGAAAACGTGCGTAACGAGCGTATCAAATCCCGCTTTCCGGACCATGAAGTGAATGTGAGCGGGACGCATCGGATGCCGATTTGTCGCCCTCATCATCTGGCCAACAGGACCGTCCATTGGAATCGGGTAGCTGCTCGGCATGACCGAGCGGAAGCTAAAGCGGCCTTCCGCGTCGGTCTTCACCACCGCGCGCAATTCCGCATCGTCCAGGTTCCAGTCCGTATCCTGAACATCGTAGAATCCTGCGCTGTCGGCCTGCCAAACGTCAACCAAAGTGTCTGAAACAGCACGGCCATCCAGATCGGAGATCCGTGCCGTCACCCAAAGCGGATCCCCAACGGCTTCACCGCCGATATCGGCGCCGTGCGCCGGCAGAGTGCGAGCGCCCTCGACGTGAAATGGACCGAACACCGTTTGTTCAGTCGCGCCCTGAGGCCGGCTGTGATTCTGTGCGACGACTAGCTGGGAAAGGCCCAACGTGTCCGAGAGCAAGATCATTTCTTGCCGGACCTCGTCGCTGATTTGACCTGTTTTCGTCAGAAATTCGACACCCTTCATCCATTCGGCCTCGGTGAGGCGAATTTCGCGCGCGAAGGTATGAAGATTCTTCACCAGCGCCGTCATAATTTCTTTAAGACGCTTATCTGGTGTATTTTCGATCCGTCGAAGCACTTCTTCCGTGATATTGTTTTCGTCAAGGTTCATCATTTTTCATACCCCTATTCAGACACTCAATCCGTCGTCAACGGCTGGCTCGCCTTTTCAACCAATGCGTCCACCCGCGCTTGCTCTCATCTACCAGCCTGCTTGAATGAATCACGCTCCCGAAAACGGCTTAAAGCCGCCTAATCTGCGGCATCAACAAGAAAAAACTTCCAAACGGGTTACTGGAGGTGTCCGCCGATAGGGGCTGAGAACCTGGGCTCGTACCTGAAAATCTGCCCTCGATAAGTATTCTTTACGATTACCCATCTTCTCAGCTCGAACGGCCTCCACACCCACCCGATCAGCACAATGAATGACAAGGCAGCGATTTATTTTCCTCGCGGCTTGCAGGGGGATCAGCCGCTCGCTCGGCGAGATCCCTGGCTTGCCAAGCCTCAATCCATTCAACAAACCTGCTTTTCTTCAGTCATTGGCGGAGTCCATGTTCCGCAAATTCGAGCACAGGTTCCTGCAAATTCTTACCATTCTCGCCTGCATCTAAAGGAACCGTTCCTAAACAGGTTGTACCTTCGCATGAGGGCCAGCGGCAAAGATGCGCAGCCACGTCGATACCGCCGCTCAATGAATCGGTTCGGCATGAAATCACGCTCTCGGTCTTCATGACACGCGGTTGTTCAGACCTAGCATTGACAGGCGCCACACCCGCAGCGGACAATTACGTGCGCGGAAACCTTTGGTCTCACGGGTCGCCGTGTTTGGGTATCCTCGTTACGCACTGCTTGATTTCAAATAGCTCCCGGGCAACGCCCACCTCGCCGAAGCGCCCATGTTCCCCAAATTGGCAGTCACGACCGCCGAAATTCGCAGCTAACCTCTTGAAACCCGTGAGGCAATGGACCGACTGACTGAAATTGAGCTCTTCGTACGCATCGCGGAACTCGGAAACATAACCAAGGCTGCCGAGAAACTAGAGTTGTCGGTCTCGTCAGCAAGCCGATACCTGATCGGACTCGAAACACGTCTCGGTGCTCGGCTCGTCGATCGCGGTACGCGGCGAATCTATCTCACGCAAATCGGGCAGGAGCACTTCGAGCGCTGCAAACAATTGCTCGCGGCCTTTCAAGAGGCCGAATCTCTCGTAAGTGCCAGCGCAGTCAGTCCGAACGGCATCCTTCGGGTCACCTCGACCGCTTCTTTTGCAATGAATCATATCGGCACGATTCTGCCCGAATATGCGCGTCGCTATCCGAAGGTCACCGTACACGTCGAAACCAACAACCGCTACGCGAACCTGCTGGATAGCGATGTCGACCTCGCCGTGCGCACGAGGGAATACGAGTCAGACTCGAGCATTACCGTCCGGCGCCTGGCCGAGACCCGGCGCGTGATGGCGGCCTCACCGGACTATCTGACCCAGCACGGGATTCCGCGTGATCCGGGAGACCTGAACCAGCATCAACTCTTGCTCTATAGCTATGCCAATCGACCCGACGAGCTGCATTTGACCCGTGACCGAGTCACGACGGTATTGCCGGTCAGCGGGGCAATGAAAAGTAACGAAGGCCAGGTAATTCGAGCGGCCGCACTGCAAGGTTTTGGAATTCTTGTGCAGCCCAAGTACGTGATTTACGACGACATGGTCAGCGGCCGGTTGGTGCCTGTACTCGACGGATGGGAACTGCCGCGGCTCACGATAAATCTGGCCTACGCGAGTCGACGGTTCGTTCCGGCAAAAGTTCGAACATTCATCGACTTCCTGATCGACCATTTTGAGGCGATGGAATTCGAGCGGAAATGGACGGAATGACACCGCATGAGCCAAGCTATCTCGGCCATATTCCGCACCTCGACAGGTCGTTCCGAACGCAAGGTGGGGGTTGGGCGGCAAACAACCGTCCCGCCTAGCGCGAAACGTATTTGCAGAAATAGCATGGTCATCCGCTTGGGGCACTCATATACTCAATCGGACAGTGCATAGGCAGACCCATCACGTCCGGCGCTACGCCGCACATCAAAATTGCAGCGTCAACCGAAACGCACTGTCTGCACGAGATGCCAGACAGCCATCCCGCAAGGAATGAATTCATGCCGGCAACGAGTACAGCATCGCCGCTATGGCGATCTATCATTGGCGTCGCCGGTATGCGCTTATCCGCTGACATCCGTCGTTTCAGCTGGATGTCGGCGGCGCCCCATTTAATTAAAGTTTCCGCCATCCTCCCGTCAAGCAGGCTTAAACAAGAATGGAGAAGCAACCATGCTGTTTCTGATTTACCGTAAAGACAAAGCCGGTCACCTTCAGGTCCGCCTCGACAACTACGAGCAGCATCTGCAGTACCTCAAGCCTCTCTCCCACAAAATCCTGTTGGGTGGCCCAACATTGGGTGCCGGAACGGGAACTGGCGACAACGACATGACCGGCAGCTTTCTGATTCTCGAAGCAGAAGACTGGGCCGAAGCCGAAGCTTTCGTCGCAAACGATCCGTTCACCAAGGCAGGTCTGTTTTCAACGACCATCATCGAGCGCTGGAAGCATGGAAAGCATGACGACAAGGCTGCGTAACGGCGAGCAACACCGGTGACGCGGTACGCCGTGCAACGTCACGGCGTGAGCTTGCGCCGGTTTCTCGTTAGCATCGTTGAAAACTGTACTTTAGGGTAAGCGCTTGCGATGCAGCCACATTGAATCGCGAGAATGGGTAATTACTTGATTAGGAGAACTTTAGTGTCTGGCTACGATTTCGATCTCTTTACCGTCGGTGCCGGCTCTGGAGGGATTCGCGCAAGTCGACGCGCGGCCGCCTTCGGGGCGCGTGTCGCGGTAGCAGAACAACGTTTCCTGGGCGGCACCTGCGTAAATATCGGATGTATTCCGAAGAAACTGTTTTCTTACGCAGCGCATTTCAAAAAAGACCTGGAAGACTCACGTGGGTATGGCTGGTCGTTTCACCAGCTTACGTTCGACTGGCGCAGCTTGCTGGACGCGAAGAACCGGGAAATTGAGCGGCTGAATGGCGTCTACCGCAATTTGCTAAACCAGTCCGGTGTCGAACTGATCTGGGGAAGGGCAACAGTTACAGGGCCGAACACCGTTGAAGTGGACGGACGCACATTCACGTCGAAGTACATTCTTGTCGCGACAGGAAGCAGTCCCACCCTGCCGGAAATCGAAGGCGCGGAACATTGCATTACCTCGGACGATGCGTTCTATCTCGACAAACTGCCGAAGCGCGTTGTCATCGTCGGGGGCGGCTATATCGCAGTTGAGTTTGCATCCATATTTAACGGCCTTGGTGTAGACACGACGTTGGTCTACCGCGGGGATCGCCTACTCAAGAATTTCGACGCAGACCTCGGTAACTTCCTTGCGGAGCAGATGAGCAAGCGAGGCGTGCGCATCCGGTTCGACACGACAATCCGAAAAGTTGATCGTGACGGCACGGCATTGAGTTGCGTGACGGGCGATGAAGAGCGGCTGTCCTGTGACACAGTCCTCTACGCAACCGGGCGGCTACCGAATACCGCAGCTTTGGGTTTGGAGTCGGCCGGCGTCGCGCTTGCGGCGAACGGGTCGATCGTGGTTGACGATGTCTTCCAAACTGCTCAGCCGTCAATATACGCGGTCGGAGACGTTATTCATCGAATGCAACTGACGCCTGTTGCGTTGGCCGAGGGTATGCTGGTTGCGGATCATCTTTTCAATAACGGTGCAGAACACATGGATTACGACGGTGTTCCTACGGCGATCTTTAGTCATCCGAATGTCGCCATCGTTGGGCTGGGCGAGGAAGAGGCAATCCAGAGTGGGTACACGGTCGACGTGTACCGTAGCATTTTCACGCCTCTCAAGCATACCGTTTCGTCGTCCGGCGAAAAGGTGTTGCTCAAGCTGATCGTTGACCGCGAAAGCGATCGCGTCCTCGGTGTTCATATGGTAGGTGACGACGCGGGTGAGCTTCTTCAGGGCTTTGCCGTGGCGATCAAGTGCAGGGCGACGAAGGCGCAGTTCGATACTACCGTGGGTATTCATCCCACGATCGCCGAAGAATTCGTCACGATGCGCGCCAAGGTTACTGCTTAAAAGGACGCCCGCCTTTAGGCGGGCGTCCAGCTTCATCACGACGGGACGAAATCAGGCTGCAACTTCGGCTGTGCCGCGTCAAACGCCGGATGCTCGCTCGCATGCCGGAAAACCACCATGCTGCGCGGATAGGCATCGAGCTCGCATCCCATCCGGAGTGCGTTTGCAATCTGCGGCACAAGACAGCAGTCGGCGAGAGTGGGTTCGCTGCCGAAGCACCATGGACCCCTTCCGTATTTCTCGAGCAGCCGTTCGACACCTTCCATGCCTTCCTTGACCCAGTGCCGATACCATGCGCTTTTCTGCTCGGGCAACACCTTAAGCGTCGTATCCAGATATTTGAGGATGCGCAGGTTGTTGATGGGATGAATGTCGCACGCAACCAGATACGACAACTCGAGTACCCGGGCTCGCTGCTCGCCATCGAGTGGAATGAGGCGCGGCGTCGGATATCGGGTATCCAGCCAGTCAATGATCGCGAGCGACTGACCCAGACTGAAATCGCCGTCCACAACGGCAGGTACTAAAGCGGACGGATTGACGTCATCGACGTAGTCTGGTGCGCGGTGTTCAGCAGTGCGGATATTCACCGCAGCGTACTCAAACGGCACCTTTTTGAGTGCGAGCGCGATACGTAGTCGATACGACGTCGAGCTATTAAAAAAGCTGTAAAGTTGCATGGCGGCTTCCGCGGTTTATACGATGTTGACCTGCAACTCGCCGAGCCTTTCGACGCCCACCTTGACGGCGTCGCCCTTCTTCACCGCACCGACACCTTCCGGTGTGCCGGTATAGATGAGATCGCCAGGCTCGAGCTGGAAGAACTTCGAGAGATCGGCAACCGTCTCCGCTACGGACCAGATCAGGTGAGAGACGTTGCTCTGCTGCTTCGTCTCCCCGTTCACCGTCAGCCAGAGATCGCCGCTCTCGAAATGGCCGACATCACTTGCCTTGTGGATAGGACCGATAGGTGCGGAACGGTCGAAGGCCTTGCCGATTTCCCACGGGCGCCCCATTTCGCGCATCTTCATCTGCAGGTCGCGACGCGTCATGTCCAGACCTACCGCATAGCCCCATACGTGCTCGAGCGCACCCTCGAGCGGAATATCCGAACCGCCCTTGCCGATCACGGCCACCAGTTCCGCCTCATAGTGATAATTGGTGGTCTGCGACGGGTAGCCCAGCTCGAGTGCCTCGCCGTAACCGACCGGCACGACGGAGTCCGTCGGCTTACAGAAGAAAAACGGCGGCTCGCGATCGGGATCGAATCCCATCTCCCGTGCGTGTGCAGCGTAGTTTCGGCCAACGCAATAGACGCGGCGCACCGCAAATCGGGCGTCACTACCCACCACCGGAATCGCGACGGTGGCCTCAGGGGGGAAGACGAATTTCATATCAAGATGCTCCTGAAGAATCACTGAAATTTCTGTTTGGGTGCCGCCATGACCAGACAGCGTCACGGCGGCTGCGGTTAGCCGCGCTGTTCGCGCAACAGGTTCAACGCTGAAAGAATCGGACGGTCCGAATAGCTGAAGAGCACGCATTCGCTCTCCGCCTTCAGGCT
The DNA here is from genome assembly GCF_012689525.1 of Paraburkholderia aromaticivorans. Classification (NCBI taxonomy): domain Bacteria; kingdom Pseudomonadati; phylum Pseudomonadota; class Betaproteobacteria; order Burkholderiales; family Burkholderiaceae; genus Paraburkholderia; species Paraburkholderia aromaticivorans. The sequence continues at coordinate 51,722 of NZ_CP051517.1, read as the reverse complement.
GACCGGCTGCCACGACGGAACGACAAAGATGTCGTGCGGCGCAAACGCGAATGCTTCTTCGCCGATTCGCACGCTGCCTTCGCCTTCGACGACGCAATAGATGGTCGCGTCCGTCGACCGGTATGTCTTGCCGGTAAAGCCCGCCGGTAGCAGCTGCATGAACGTCGCAATGGTCGGCATCGGCCATCCGCCGGTAACCGGATTCAGATAGCGAAGCTTGACGCCGTCCCACTCGTCGATCTGGCCGTTGCGATACAACGTGTCCAGCGCTTCCCGACTGCGTTCGTACGGATAGCTGAAGATAGGCGAAGTCGGATTGCTTGCTAAATGCCGGACCGGAGCCATGTTGTGACCAAATCGCGCAAAGCTGTCGCCTTCGGGCCGCAGCACGGGTTGCGTGCGTTCCGGGTAGCTCTCAGCGAAGCCGGCGTCCAGCGCGCCGACAATCGGGATATCGAGGCCATCAAGCCAGACGACCGGCTCGCCGCCCTCGTCCACCGCAGGATTGCCATGGTCATGCCATGTCCACGACGGCGTGATGATGAAGTCCCCTGGATGCATCGTTGTACGCTCGCCGTTCACGGCAGTCCATGCACCGCGACCCTCCACGATGAAGCGAAGCGCCGATTGGGTGTGCCGATGGCTCGGTGCGACTTCGCCAGGAAGGATCAGCTGCAGTCCCGCATAGAGTGCCGGCGTGATGCTCGACTTGCCCGGCAAGCCAGGATTCTCCATGACAAGGACGCGGCGAACTGCCTCTTCGGCTGAAATAACCGCGCCAGCCTGCATGACCAGATCCCGAATTCCGGCATATTTCCAGAGCGCGGCCTTCGCCTGCGGCCGGGGCTCCTTCGGTACGAGGTTGTGAAGCGACTCCCAAAGCGGGGCAAGCCCTCGCCCCGAAAGCTGCTGGTAGTAGGCGGTGCGTCGTTCGCTGATCGTATTCGCAGTCACGTTTGGATTCCTTATTACACATGTGTCTCTCACGCCGCAGTACGGAGCGCCAGAATCACACGTCGAATGGATTAGAACCGTCTACAACATTCACCGGTCCGGGCTAGATTTCGATGTAGACGTGCCCGTCTTCGATCTTCACGGGATAACACCGAAGATCCTCCGTGAGGGGCTCGCACATCGCCTTGCCCGTACGGACATCAAACTTTCCCTGATGCAACGGACACTCGACCTCATGGCCGTCGAGGAATCCGTCGCACAGGCGCGCATGACCGTGCGTGCAGATATTGTCCGTTGCGTACACCATCCCATCGACGCTGCAGACGGCGACTTCCCGTCCTCCCGCATTGACGGCCGTCACGTCATCCACCGGCACCGCAACCAACTCAATGATTTTCGTCCACTGTTTTTCCATCTTCAGCCTCAAATCGGGTAGATGATCGAGTTCGGGATCATTTCGCTGTCGAAGACACAGATCCTGCTTTCGAATTTCAGGCCGCCGGGCGTGCGGCGAATGCAATCGACATAGCGACCGACGTTGAATACACTCGTCACTCCGTCGGGCTTGGTCCGAAAGACCGCGTAGTTCGCCTGCGAGTGAATACGCTCGTCCGTGACCGAAATCACCTGTGGGACCCCAACGACATGACGCTGGTAGTACGGGTCATGGAAGATCGTTTCCGTCATGCCGTAGACACGGTCTTTGAGCATGCCCTTGCTCTCGAACGCGAGCGTGGCCAGCGGAAAGCCACGGTCGTAGTTCTCGCGAGGCTGGATCTTGTACACGCAGTCGTCCATGAAAAACTCTGGCCAGAGCGACCAGTCATTGCGGTCCACCGCCAACGCGTAATCCGTGTAGAGCGCGACCAATTTCTGCCAGTTTTCAAAATCGAGCATCTCAGACCTCCATCACACGACGCCAGTAGTTGTACATGCCGCGAATCAACGTTTCCGTGACCATATGGTCGGAATCCGCCACCTCCCGGCCCCCGAGTTCCGCGATCGTTCGGTGGAAGGGCTTTTGCCCGAAGCCCTCTTGCGAAAATTCGATCACCTCGCCGTCGTCGGCCGAAACGAAACCGGCTGGTCCGAACAGGTTCGCCTGACGCAGACGCCGCCGGGTCATCTCCTCGGTATCGTCTTCAAAGCCGAAATGGGTCCACACGAAATCGAACGAGCCGTGTCCGTTGGGCTGGATGTGGCGCGTAGAAAGCGAATTGACCTGCTGCTGGATGATCACGCTCGGAAACAGCGTCATCAGCACCGCCGTCGGGCCGTTCCACCACGGTTCGCTTACGACGTCGAGAACGCGGTCGTCGTTGAGCACCATCTGCTCCTTGAAGCTCGACACGCCCGCTGTGACCTCCCCCTTTCCACCCGCTCCCCGGGTCGAGATCATCGCCGCGTGACGGAACTGCTCATCCATCTTCAACTCGGACTTGTTGTCGGCGCGCCAAAGACCAAACGTGACGAACCAGGTGTGAAGCAGGCCCGGATGGTACGGATCCTTGATGTTCTCCTGCATCAGCTTCCAGTTACCGGGAATGCGCTGGCGGTTGTAACCGTAGATCTTCAGCTTCCGCCCGTTGAAGACGCGGTCGAAATAGCCGAGCATGCTCGGACCCAGATATTCCTCGAGCGGCGGCACGTCATGATCGAACGAGGCGAAGATCACGCCGTTGCGCGTCGCGACCTTCAGCTTCGTCAACCCGTGTTCCTTGGGATCGAAGTCCAGCGGCATGCCGCCGTTCACCTTGCCGTCTGCTTTCACACCGCGACGGAACGGCACGCCGACGAGATTCCCCTTCAGGTCGTAGTTCCATTGATGGTACGGGCACGTAAAGTCCTTGCGATTGCCGGACTTCTCGCGACAGAATCGCACGCCGCGATGGGCGCAAACATTCTCGATGACGGCGACCTCGCCGTCCTGCGTTCGCGTGACTATCACCGACCTTTCGCCTACCACCGTGCGCTTGAAGTCGCCGGCATTCGGGATTTCGGCTTCGAGCCCGACGTAGTTCCAGTGGCCCGAATAGAAGAACCGGTCGAGTTCCTTGCTGTAGGTGGAATCGTCGGTGTAGGCCCAGAACGGAATGCGGCTTGATCCGTCGTCGTTCCATGCCTGTGGGGATAAATGCACAGGTGCCTCTTGCATGATGTCTCTCCTGATACCCTCTTGTGTAAAAGAACGCCTTTACCTAAACGCCACTCGCGTAAAACGCATCCGCATAGATATGGTCCGGCTCGACGCCCTTCTGCCGAAGCAGAATGGTCGCGGCCTCGACCATGACAGGCGCTCCCGCGAGATAGGCACGCCAACCGCTCATGTTCTTCCAGTCCTGATTGACGGCCTCCGTGACGACGCCCGTACGATGTGCGTTACTCGCCTGACCAGACGCCACCACCACATGAACCGTCAATTCCGGAATCGCCTCGCGTAGCTCTTCCAGCCAGTGCAGTCCATAAATGTCCTGCTCGGACCGCACGCCGAAATAGATGTGCACAGGATTGCGCATGCCGGTTTCGACCATGCCCCGCAGGATCGACAGAATGGGCGCGAGGCCTGTACCGCCAGCGATGCACACGATGGGTCCGGCATATTTCTTCCGCAGATAGGCGGTTCCAAGCGGACCGCTGAGGCGCACCGACTGACCGACGGCAAGCTCCTTCTCGACATACGACGTGACGCGCCCATCTCGCACCAGTCGAATATGGAACTCGACTTCTTCGGCGTTCGCCGTCACTGCCATCGAATATGGACGGACGTGTTGCGGCGTGAACTGCAGTGTGGCGTACTGGCCGGGCGAAAACTCGAACGATTTCGGCAGCGACAGCCGGATACGCTTGATGTCGTGAGTTAGATCCTCGATCCCGATCACGGTGGTCTTCAGGATCTTCGCCGGATGCGCGACGATTTCGTCGATCTCGGGAATCTCGATGACGCAGTTGTCGACCAGCGTCGTCTGACACGCGAGGATCGTTTGTCCATCGACCGCAGGAGCGTTCGACTCCGCACCGCCAGACGTCATGACATTGCCGGACCTCACGCGGCATCGGCATGTCCCGCATCGGCCGGACATGCAGCTGTATGAGATCGGGATCTGGTTGGTACGCAGAACTTCGAGCAGATTTTCGCCCGGGCGAACGTCGAGCGTTCGGCTCAAGGGTTGAATTGAAACTTCCATGGGGACACTGTCTCCGATCTAACCGTCTTATGCGTATATCTTGGGCTCAAATGTAAAATAAATAAATAGAAGTTCGTTGATATAGAATATCACTACAAGTGATAATGATGCCTTCATCGAAGGGGTACATGATGGAACTCCAGGATATCGATCTGAACCTGCTCGTCGTCTTCAACGAGCTGTTGCGGCAGCGCCGCGTGTCGGCTGTCGCCGTCACCTTGGGCATCTCGCAGCCCGCGATCAGCAACGCATTGAACCGGCTGCGCAAGCTTCTCGATGACGAGCTTTTCCTGCGTACATCGAAGGGTATGGTTCCCACACGGTTTGCAGAATCGCTCGCTGAGCCAATTGGCTATGCGTTGGGAACCATTCATGACTCGCTGAACGCCACCGCCGAATTCAATCCGTCGTCGGCATCGCGTGCCTTCACAGTCGAGATGACCGACATCGGCGAAATCTATTTCCTGCCGGCATTGATGAAGCGCCTCGCGACGGAGGCGCCGGGTGTCACAATCAGCACAGTGCGCAATCAATCGGACACGCTGCGTGACGCGATGGAACGCGGCGAGGTCGATCTGGCGATCGGCTTTTTACCCGATCTGAAGACGGGCTTTTTCCAGAGGCGGCTCTTTCGCCAGCGATACGTCTGTCTCTTCCGCAAACACCACCCGCTCGCCAGGAACGAAATGTCAATGAAGTCGTTTCTCGCGGCCGAGCACGTATCGATCGTCGCCGAGGGAACCGGGCACAGCATGGTGGATACCGCCATTCAGCGCGCCGGCGTACAACGAAATGTGCGGCTGCGCGTTCCTCACTTTGTCGCCGTCGGCCATATTCTTCAAACGACGGATCTGATCGCCGTCGTTCCCGAAGCCTATGCCGCTCGCACACTCACGCCGTTCGGCCTTCAAAGTGCGCCGTGCCCCGTCAAGATCCCCGATATTACGGTCAATGTCTTGTGGCATGCCCGCAACCACCGGGAGCCGAGCAATCAGTGGTTGCGGCAGATTGCTTTCGACGAATTCGCCTTGTAACGCGTCTCGCCCGCCCAGGCGGACTCGAGCAAATCCGTGAGTGCCGCGGCCTCGACCGGACGAGGGTTCTTGTAAGGCACCGCTATCGCCTGCTCCACCGCAGCGACGATGCCCTCGCGAGGCATGCCGATGTCGCGCAACGCAAGCGGTATCGCGCATTCGCGTTCGAGCTGCAGCAGTGCGCCTATCGCGTCGCCGGTCTGCATCGCACGTGCTAGCCGGCTCATTGCGTCCGGAATCATCGGCTCGTTGTACGCCAGCGCGTAAGGCAGCACGATCGCATGCGTCTGCGCGTGCGGCAGATCGAACAATCCGCCAAGCGTATGGCAGAGTTTATGATGCAAGCCCATCGTCGTCATACCGAGGCAGGATCCGCACAGCCATGCTCCATAGAGCAGCGCGGCGCGTGCCTCTGGATCGCCCGGTGTTCTCATCACGCGCGGCAATGCATCCACAATGGCACGCACGCCGTCCTCGGCCATCAGCGACACGATGGGGTTCCCGTCAGGGGCGTAAAGCGCCTCGGCGGCGTGCGCGATCGCGTTGAAGGCCGAAAGAGCCGACATCGCAGGTGGAAGCGACAGCGTCAGGTCCACATCGTAGATCACGACCTCCGGCTGAATCTTCGGGCCGCGCTGCGTGGTTTTCCGGCCGTCCTTGGTCTCACCCAGAATCGGCGTCACCTCCGATCCCGCATAGGTCGTCGGCAGAACAATCTGCGACAAATCGGTGCGCAACGCGATAGCTTTGCCGAGCCCTGTCGTCGAGCCGCCACCTACGGCGACCACGCCGTCGATATTCAGCTGCTCTGCGAGATCCATTGCACCCCTGGTGACCTCGACGGGCGTGTGCATGGTCGCATTATTGAACATGCCGATGGCCCGATCGCCAAGCAACTGGCGGACGCTCTCGGCGAGCGGCGTCTGCTCCGGCGTAGAGAGCACCAGCAGCCTGCGCAGCCCGAGACGGTCTGCCTCTTCACGCAGCTTGGCGCTCGTTGCGCGCCCGAATATGACGCGCGTGGAGAGCGCCTGATAGACGAATGATTCAGACATGATTCATGTGATTCTTAAAAGGGGAACGGAGTCAGCTTAGAAGCCACGCCTACCCGACGCCCGACGAAAAGCCGCAGGCGTTGTGTTCAGGCGGCGGCGGAATACATTTGTTAAGTGCTCCTGATGTGAAAATCCGCAATCGAGAGCGATCGTGGCCAGAGATTTATTTGTCCGCGAGAGGAATGTCTTTGCCGATTCTATCCGTCGACCCAGTACGAACTGGTAAGGCGTTTGTCCAAGGGTTGCGTTAAATCTTCGTACGAAGTTTGACTGGCTCATCCCAACCAGATTGCACAGGTTAGCCAGGCTGATCTGTTCACATAGGTTGGCGTCGACATACTCGGTAATTTTCCGCAATCTGACGGGTGACAGGACGACGGGATTGAATCCGTGTGCGCAGGCAACCTGCCCTCGGAACTGCCGAGCTATCAATCGTTTTGCCATGGCCACAGCCAGGGTATCGACGTAGAGTCCAACGCCCTCGACCTTCGACTGCATCAACCTCGAAATTTCATTCGCGATTTCCCAAAGCAACGCGTCCTGAACACACATTTCCGGTGCACACTGCGCCACCTTCGCGCCCTCGTCATCCAGATCAGCGAGGCATTCGCCCAAAATTTCCCGATGCAGGTACAGATGCATTGTCTCGACCATGGACTCGAGTCCAATACTGAATCCGCGATCCGCGGGCCAAAAAAAGATTCCTTTCGCCGGGACGTCACGCCTGACGAACTTATCGTCCGAGCGCGCGTTCACGCGCCCCCCCCGGCTCATATGAAATACCAGCAAGTGATGTCGAACCGGATCGAAGTTCGCCTGAAAGGGAAGCTCACTTTGGACAGATGCGGCTAGCGATGTCCACCCAAGGTCCCCACTCGAGTAGAACGGCTTACATGCCGGTCGCGTGACTATGCCATGCGTTTCTTCGCTGCGAATTGGTTCTGTGCCTGTCACTTCTCAACTCCTTCAACATACAAGCAACATGTCTCTCCACCCGCCCTCTGGGGCGTCATCTGACCGTTGTTCGGGAGAAGCGATCCGGTTCGTTCAGCATCTGCCTGCCTATACGGACTTTAAACGTCCCGCATCACCCTCTCTACACGAACGCGATTTGCCGGACATGGTCGACGAAAGGCTTCCGCTCGCATAGACCGTCGTACCAGGTACGAACGAATCCGTATTCCGGTCGTTCCACAGGAAGATTGAACCAGCGGTGAACTAACGGACCGATCGCGATGTCAGCGAGCGTAAACTCGTCCCCCGCAACAAACTTATGTTGCGATAGCACATTGTTCAAAATGCCGAGTAGTTCTGCGTTACGGGCTCGATGCTTTTCGATCACATCGTGCTGCCTTTGGTATTCAGGGGTTCGTATGATACTTTGATAAAGCAGCGCGTTCACTGGGCCAAACGTACCTAACTGCCAGTCCATCCAACGTTCGATCTCTGCCCGCGCCAAGGCACGGGCCGGATAAAGCTTCGACTCGAAAGAGATGGTAGAGATATATCTGAGAATCGTATTAGATTCCCAGATAGTCTCTTCACCATGCAAAAGCGTCGGAACGACGCCGTTTGGATTCTTTTTTAAATAGGCTTCTTCGCGGTTGCCGCCGTATGACCCACCCATGTCGACGCGGGTACAAACCTGGCCAATCTCCGCTAGAAGCCACATTACCTTCTGGACATTCGACGACGTATTCCGTCCGAGAACAGTGAAAGAAGACCCCTGATTCGTCACAAAGCCTCCATACCGCGTTTTACCGCGCCCCTGGCGCCGAGCTGGTCATACCAGCGCTCTACGTTTTTGACAGACGACCACTCGATCTGGTGCAATTCGAATCGTGCAATCCACGGGTAGACCGCGATGTCGGCTATGCTGTAATCGCTGCCAGCGACAAATTCATTGTGCGCGAGTTGCTTGTCAAGGACGCCGTAAAGACGGCGGGTTTCTGCCCCGTATCGCTTGAGGCCATATTCCTGTTCCCGCGCATATCGCTGAAAGTGATGCATCTGCCCTAACATCGGGCCGACTCCGCCCATTTGAAACATCAGCCACTGGAGCGTCCGATAGTAGGCGCGTCCGGACTCAGGCATCAACTTCCCCGTCTTGTCAGCCAGGTACATCAGAATCGCCCCGGACTCGAATACCGTAATCGGCCGGCCATCCGGACCGTCCTCATCGACGATGACCGGGATTTTATTGTTAGGATTAAGCGAGAGGAATTCTTTAGTGAACTGCTCATCTTTCGTGATATCAACCCGGGTGACGCTATAACGCAACGCCAACTCCTCAAGGGCGATGGATATCTTGCGGCCGTTCGGTGTGCCCCATCCGTAGAGTTTTATCATTTCGCTTGATACTCCTGCATCATTCTTGAATCCGTTCCGGACTACGCAGCTTGTTCCACAACATAGTCGACTTGATATCGAGCTACGCGCACGCCCGCCAGATCTTCCTTGATCTTCAGGTGGGCCGGGTGCGTTGCATAGTTTTCCAGCGCAGCCGTGGACTCGAACTCTGAATAGAGCACTACGTCGCACGCGTAATCGATTCGGCTAACATCCGCACCGACTTCAACCTTCACAAGGCCAGGGACGATCCCAACGATTCCGTCAAAGGCCGATCTCACCTTGTGGATAGCATCGGCCTTTTCCTCTTTTGTTTGACCCGTTACAGTCCACATCACAATGTGCTTAATCATCTCGATGAATAACCTTTAAAGTTCACCTTCGTTAGCCAACCTGATTCTGCGCCAGAGGCTAGGCGAGAAATCAGTGGATCTACTGTAACGGCGTTCAACGGCTGGAGCTACGTCAAACATGGGACTCCGTCTCCCGCGCGTTGCAAGTCAAGAGAGACGGAGCGGCCAGCTCCTTGCTTACGACTGAGTATCCGTCTACCTAGTCAAGTGCAAAGCCTAGTTCACACGTGCACTGCACCGCATGCGCCAGCAACCGGTCAGTATTCGCGTCATGAAGGTCAATGTGCTGCGCGGCTTGCCCTGCAGATTCGGCGTTGCATTCCGACAATGCGGTCGGGCACCGATCGAGGCAGCCAAAGCCTCGCTGCGCACCTCGGTGAGCCGGTCATACTCACGGTACGGCAGCAGCCGGCCCTCGGCTCGGATCTCGATGCATTCGTCCAGCTACTCCCAGACCTCGATATAACGGTGCAGAAGCCAGAGGTTCTGGGGGGTGTCCTCCTGGAGGTACAGCACCCGGCTGTACTGCACCGTGAGCGACCTGGACACGCGCAGCGTTTCGCGGCGGCCGGTGCGCATCAAACGTACTGCGCCGCGACTTCGCGAAGCGCGCGTTTTAGGCCGCAATGAAGGAGGCGCATAGCATCACCGCCTGGAGCAAAGTCGATCGATGATGCGTCGAGCACGGTTTGGTGCTACATCCACGTGGACATCAACAGTCGATGCGCCAGAGAATCGCAACATATTGCGGTACTGCGCCTCTATCACGGTCTTGTCTTCCTGGAACGTGAGTTCGCTCTGGGAGCGCACAATCTCTGTCACGTCCTGCATGTCAGGATGAGGATTGGTGGCGACCGTCCAAAAGTAATGCGCGCTCGTTTCAGTTTCAGGCGTCACGCCGTGGAAGCTACGGATGTGGAATCCTCCCCGGTTCGGGTCTGAAAGGCTCTCCGCTCCCGGCGCCATGGCACCTGCCCAAATCAGCAGGTGCGTCACGCGGAAGTCAATCTCCTGCCAACGATCAACGCTCCCCGAGAAAGGCCAGGCTGCGGAGTAAGTGGGCGGCGGCTCGGAATCCCGCATATATCGGGTGACGCGTATCGTCTCGCCCTCCTGCTCAATTTTCGTGTCCGCCTCCATGTGGACGCGTGCGTTGCCGCCAATGGTTCTGAGATGCACATAACCCAGATGGCTCAGATCGAGCAAGTTGTCATGTATGACCTGATACGGAGCCTCATAGTGAAATACACCTCCTCCAAATTTGTATTGAGGATCCTTATGTACCCAATAGCCTGGTGGCTCCTCTTGAGGCACCGGGTGCTCAGACGACCCAAACCAGATCCACAGAATCTGATCGCGCTCCCTGACCTCGTAGGCGCGCACCCTCGCCTTACCGGGGATACCAAGTTGGCCAGGTACCTCTTTGCAAGCGCCATCCGCACCGAAGAGAAGGCCGTGATAGCCGCAGCGAAGCCCCTCAACTTCGAGGGTGCCGAGTGACAGCGGAAGATTCTTGTGACAACAACGGTCCTCGAGTGCCACCGCTTTTTCCGCCATGCGGAACAGTACCAGTGGATGCCCGAGAATCGTTCGCGCGATCGGCTTATCGCTGAGCTCCCATGAAAAGCCGGCGACGTACCAGCGATCCAGCGGGAAAGCGGACGATGATTCCGGCATGTTCGGGTGGGGAGCATTCATGGTGTGTCTCCTTGATAGGTTGGGATCGTTACGGAACCAGCGGAATGGGGATCGTATGTGCTGACGCGAAGCGTCAAGCGGCTTCGTCCGCGTCGGTTTCAGCCGGTATGGGAACGAAAATGCGATATCTCGGCGCGCTTGGGATCGGCCCGCGAGGTACCCGATGTCCCAGTGGTTTTCGGCTAACGCGGCCAGAAGCCGTGCCGCGCGTCAAACAGAACTAGTTCGAGCGGCACGCCAAGCTGGCGGGCGAGCAAACGCGTAGCACAACTTGCCACGCCCCTGCTAAGGTGTAGCAGCCGACGCGACGACTGAAGACTTGCAGCGCTTGTGGGCTACGCTGCGGCCCGAAGCATTGCATGCGGATCGAGAACGAATTTCCGCGGTGCGCCAGCATCAAACTCCGCATATCCGCGCGCTGCGTCTTCAAGCGGGAGGACTTCAACCCCGACGATGTCCGCGATGTTGATTCGGTCCCAAAGGATGGCCTGCATTAACGCCCGGTTGTATTTCATCACGGGGGTTTGCCCCGTAAAGAAGGTGTGGGACTTCGCCCACCCCAATCCAAAGCGAACGCTGAGGCTACCCTTGCGAGCCGCATCGTCCGCAGCGCCTGGATCATCGGTAACGTAAAGGCCGGGAATGCCAATCATGCCAGCGGCCCGGGTTATCTCCATCAGCGAGTTGAGCACGATTGCGGGTGCTTCGTGCTGCGCGCCCTGATGGCCATGTCCCCGTGCCTCAAAGCCCACTGCATCGACCGCGCAATCAACTTCCGGAGAACCGAGAATCTGCTCGATTTGTTCGGCGAGACTCGCGTCCTGCGACAGATCAACGGTGAGGAAACCCACTTCGCGCGCGTGAACGAGCCGGGCAGGATTGATGTCGCCTACGATAACCGCTGCCGCGCCGAGAAGTCGTGATGCCGCGGCCGCAGCCAGCCCCACGGGACCTGCTCCGGCGATATAGACAGTACTTCCCGGGCCGACGCCTGCCGTAACCGCCCCGTGATACCCCGTAGGCAAGATGTCCGTCAGGCAGGTAAGGTCGCGGATCTTTTCCATCGCCTGCGCACGATCGGGGAATTTCAACAGATTGAAGTCGGCGTACGGGACCATCACGTAGCGCGCCTGGCCGCCTACCCACCCGCCCATATCAACATAGCCGTACGCACCTCCCGCACGGGCCGGATTGACCGACAGGCAGACTCCAGTATGCTGCGCCTTGCACGTGCGACAGCGCCCGCACGCGACATTGAAAGGCACGGAGACCAGATCGCCGATTGCAAGAGTTTCGACGTCACGGCCTTTCTCAATTACCTCGCCAGTGATCTCGTGACCCAAAACAAGCCCGGCAGGTGCCGTCGTGCGGCCGCGCACCATGTGCTGGTCCGAACCACAGATGTTCGTCGACACGACCTTGAGGATTACGCCGTGTTCAATGGTCCGTCCACGCGGATCGACAAGTTTCGGAAAGTCGATTGACTGCACTTCGACCTTGCCAGGTCCGACGTACACGACACCCTCGTTGTTGCTGATGCTCATCGACAGCCTCCTTTTTGATATTCCACAGTGCCGGTTGACAGCAACCCGTCTGCCACATTGGGCATTACGGTGGAATGCGTTCGGTGATTGAGCTCCATTCAGTGCACTGAATGGTAATCCACGCATCACTGGAACTCAAGTTAGAAAATCGCTCTGGTTTTCCCTAGGACGGTCCCTAATAGACCGCATTCAGAACACGGGGACGCGTATCAGGGTCGAAGGGGAGCGCCCCGTCCGTACGGCCGCGCGTCCATCTACGCGCGTACCCGGCGTCAGGTACCGTGCAACGAGTGAAGTTATCGCCGCCTGCCTGCTGGCCCTTTTCTGCGCGCCTTCGTCGGTGGCGCATCGACGCTGCCGGACGTCTCAAGCGGTGCACGGCTACGCGCATTGTTCACGGAGACGAACTCGTGCATCAGCCGCATCAGGGTGGCCCTCTCCTCCGGTCGGAAGTTGCGAAACATTTCATCCTGCATCTTCCGCACTCCGTCAACCATGCTGCTTAACAGCCTCTGCCCTTCGGGCGTCAAAAACAACAATCGCTGGCGACGCCCCGCTATGTGAAGTTCGCGAACGATCAGCCCTTTGGCCTCCAGTCGCTCGGCTGTCGTTGCTGTGCTGGATGTATCCAGCGCGACTAGACCAGCCAGCGTCTTCTGGTCTGTGCCGGGCCGCTCGTGCAGCATTCTAAGGATCGCATACTGGATCGGCGTGACCTCATCGCCGAGTATCTCGTAGAAAATGGAAACTGAAATCTGCTGTGCGCGTCGAAAAAGATAGCCCGGCTGCTCATACAGATCCATGAATACGGAATTGAGGCCCGGCGCTGGATCAAGTGTCTGAGGGGATGGGATGTTCGTCATGTCTGTGCGAGTTGGATCAGTAAGTGCCTGGCGGCATCAGGTGGATCGGCTAGCCGCATGACACCGATTATGAGCCACGCGGTCGGATCTAACCAATACATCGGCAGCCCTAAGTCATCTCAAGGGACCGCAGCGGCAGCATCGGCCGACACTCGCGCCAGTACTGCGAAGACTGCATCGCATTCTTCGGGCGCACACTATAGAGACCCGGGTACGGGTCGCTTCGCGTCGCGGAATCGCGTCAGCCTTAACGCAATGGGCGATGCCCGCGGTTAAGCATGAATCGACAGCACCATTCAAGGCACGACATCGGGGAAACTACCGGGCAACCAATGCTTGCACGCAGCGAGTTCACAATATACCATTCAATTCAGCATACTGAATGGCGTGACTACAGACGAGGTCGGCTAATCGGTTCGATGTCGGCCGCTTTTGCCGGCCAAGTGCAGGACGAAGCTGCCGAGCAGTTTCTCTGCAACAATCATCCCGTCATAAGCGTGGCCTGTTCAAAGCACATGATCACGCGACACGGCAGGAACCATATTCAACCTTGAGCAGGAGCAAATGATGTGGCCTAAGAACGCTTGGCACATCGCAACATTTTCGAGGGAAATGCAGGGGAACTTGTCACCACGCAAATGCTTCGGTGTCTCCGGAATTTACGTCAGGACGACGAATCAATGATTTCCCATATCCGGAACGCCATCGATGCCATGCACACTGAAGTCAAGGTCGTTGTTGAATTACGGCATACCGCGTTGACGCCGGCAAAGCGAAATAATCCGGTTTCCCCTGCGATCACAGTCGACGGGAGACCAATTCGGGGACGTCGCGTGCTCGATCTGTTGATAGCGCAATGGAAACCGGAAGCCGATGCTTCCACGCTGGATTAGCGCACAAACGCAGCGCGGAAATAGTGAAATACCCTCTAACAAAATTTGCTACTCAGGCATCGATGATGCGTTCGCGCCTGACGGTATCCATCTCGTGAGCTTCATTCATGTCGTCCCGCGTCGCAAATGAGCGGTAACAGGAAAGTGATATGAGCATACCCGTAATCCCAGTGCGAGTCGTCAAGAAGATCGCAGAGACGACCGACATCTGCACATTCGAACTGGCTGAGATAGACGGTGCGAAACTGCCATCGTTTTCCCCCGGATCCCACATCGACGTCCATATCGGAAAGGACCTCGTTCGTCAGTATTCGCTTTGCAACAATTCCTCGGAAACTCATCGCTATTTGATTGGCGTACTGCGCGATCCAAACTCACGCGGAGGGTCCCGCGCGATGCACGACAACATCAACGAAAACGACGTTATCAATATCAGTGTGCCGAAAAATCACTTTCCACTCCTTGATAACGCCAAACGGAGTCTGTTGTTGGCGGGCGGAATTGGCGTAACACCGATCCTCTGCATGGCAGAAAGGTTGGCGCTTATCGGAAGCGATGTGGAAATGCACTACTCCGCCAGTTCCCCGGCGCGGATGGCGTTCCGGCAGCGGATATCGGCGTCTACATTCGCGAATCGCGTGCATTTTCATTTCGATGACGGCAACAAGCAACAAAAACTGAATCTCGACGATTTGTTGCGGACGCCGGGGCAGGACGTACACCTCTATGTGTGCGGCCCGAAGGGTTTCATGGATGTCGTCTTGGCAACAGCGCGTAAGAGTGGATGGCAGGAAGCCCAACTGCACTACGAATTCTTCTCCGCCGAGGTCGTCAAAACCGACCGCGACACTGCTTTCCAGGTCATGCTGGCGCGCTCTGGCCGGATTATCGATGTCTCCCCGAACACAACTGTGACCAAAGCACTCGCTGCCGCCGGTATCGACATCCCCGTTTCATGCGAACAGGGCATCTGCGGGACGTGCCTAACCCACGTTGTCGAGGGAGTACCGGATCATCGGGACATGTATCTGACGGATGAGGAGAAGGCGCAGAACGACCAATTTACCCCTTGTTGTTCCCGCTCATGCTCCCCCATTCTGGTTCTTGACCTTGACTGATTATGTTGAGTAGCCCATGGGAATCGCACCCACAGGCTCTCCGAGAACCGAACGTCAGCCTCTCGACTCATTCGGCTCCTATCGTCCAACCAGCGACCCCGAATTTCAGTGAGGAAACAGGTTTGGCTGTCGCGATTGAATTCCATTCAGCCAGTCCCACGCCCGCTCTCGAGCTGTTGTATGCCGCATGAGCCGGTCAGGAGCCCCCCGTGAGGTAAGCGTCGAGGGAGTTCGTCGCACGAACCCGTCGGCGCTCCCGGTTTCGCCCTGAGGTTGCAGGCATGCGACAAGGAATGAACAAGGCTGAACGCAATAAGCGCAATCGACTGTCTGGTCTTGACGGGCCCCGAAAGTCGATTCATACGAGACCAGGGCAAAAGCCTGGACTGCCCGTGCCATAACAGTGCATCGCGTGCAGGTCATCTAGCGAAGAAGAGAGGAGACACAGAATGTCTGGACGGACCGTTGGTATTAGCGCGGCGATCGACGCAGCGCCATTCAGCAGGATGCAGCAACTCGTCGTCATATTGTGTGCGTCGATCGCGTTGCTCGAAGGCTTTGACACGCAGGTGATTGCGTTCGTGGTGCCGGTCGTGGCGGGCAAATGGGGATTGCCGTTCTCTTCATTCGGCAAGGTATTCGGCGCCGGGCTCGCCGGGCTGATGGTGGGCGCCCTGACGCTGGGTCCGGTTGCGGACAGAGTAGGACGCAAGGCCGTAATTGTCGCGTCGATCGGTTTCTTTGGCTTATTCTCGTTGTCGAGCGCTTTCGCCGATTCGACCGGCGCGCTGATCCTGCTGCGCTTTCTGACCGGATTAGGAATCGGCGGCACCATGCCGAACATCATCGCGCTCACCGCAGAATACGCGCCCTCGCGCTTACGGGCCACGACCGTCAGCGTCATGTTCTGCGGCTTTCCATTGGGCGCCGCACTCGGCGGGGCCGTCGCCGCACGGATCATCCCGCATTTCGGCTGGCCGTCGATCTTCCTCGTGGGCGGTATGCTGCCACTCCTCCTCACTCCGGTGCTGGCTGTCGTCCTGCCGGAATCCCTGCGATTCCTGGCGACCCGCACGCATCTGCGTGACCGTGGAGAAAAAATCCTGCGCGGCGTCCTCGGCGCGCAGCGAGCCGCCGATGTCGACATGGCCGCCGATGCCGTATCCGAACCGGCCTCCACCACGATGCCGGTGAAGGGCTTGTTTACGGAGGGACGGGCCCGCGGGACGATGCTGCTATGGGCAACCTGTTTCATCGATCTCATGATGATGTACTTCATGATGAACTGGCTGCCTACCTTGCTGAAACAGGCCGGTATTGCGCTCGACAAGGCCATCATCTCGGCGGCGCTCCTGAATCTGGGAGGTGTCGTGGGCTCCATCGTTCTGGCGCGTGCGATCGACAGGTGGCGGCCTGGACAGGTGCTCGCGTGCGTCTACGTGGTCACGGCGGTCTGCACCTGCGCGATCGGCCATATGACACACGCGCCGTTTGCCGTACTGATGGGGATGATCTTCATCGTCGGCTTTTGCTTGATGGGCGGACAGATGAGCCTGAACGTGCTCGCTGCCGATTTTTACCCGACCTCCATGCGCGCAACAGGCCTGGGCTGGGCCCTGGGGGTCGGACGGATCGGCTCGATTATCGGACCGATCGCGGGCAGCCTGCTGATTGCCTTCGGCTTTGACGTGACCAGCCTCTTCACGACGCTGGCGATTCCAGGACTCGTGGCGGCGGCCTCCGTATGGTCGCTGAGCGTGTCGCAACCGGATGATACGTCCCGTGCGCTTGCCGGGACGACGTGATCCTGATCATGCGGACATACGATACCGAGTGTCCGCACGCGCGGTCCGCACAACACGGCCTCGACGCGAAGCGGATCGCCCGCATTGTGTTGCGCTGGCGACCTCGCACCACGGTCACCCACAGATTTCAGCTAACGTCCGCAACCACGTATTGAGAGGAAAATACGCCACGTTTTTTGGCGGGTGATTCGCAATCCACATGTTTTTTGAAGCGGTGCTTATTAAAACAAAGGAGACGTCAATGAAAACGCGTAGGGTGTGAGGGGTATCCCCTTGGTTCGGAAAGGCTTGTCGAAGCGTTGCAGGGGTAATGCTAGCAGGTGGGGTTGATGTCTCTAGCTACGAGCACGCGTCCAACTTGTCGACTTCAAAGCAACGCTGAAAGTCCCACCCTGTGCCCGCGCCTAGCGAACGTCGCCTACTGGCCGAACTTGGAACTATCGGACTATGTGGATTGCCTTGGCTGCCGCCAGCGATAGGCTGCGTCTCGGGAATTAACGACTTTATTTCGCGTCCGGCAAACCGATACCCAGCATAATCTGCCGTGCGATCGGCGTGCGGAGAAGCGCCGTGATGACGACTTTATAGTCGAAAAGTTGACATCTTTTTTTCGTTCTACGGCAATCGACTCGAAATTAGAACGCCGTTCTCAAATCTGCAATGCGAACCAAGGAAGGTAAGAGTAGTTCGATTTTTGTCAGTGCAACACCGCCAGTGTTAAGCCCACGAAAACATTAGCGTCTTCGTAACTCCTGTCCAGCGCGGATTGTCCGGCTGTGAAACTGCTGCTGCGGATTGCTTCGCAGATGTCGCGCTCCAACTGGGGATCTCCTCTTCGGCGGTAGGAAATACGCATCGCGCCCAGGCGGTCTGGCAGGCGTTCAACGCGCAGCACGGCAAGCGGTTTCCCGCCACGATAACCAGGGCAGTTATTTATTCAACCCATTTACGGGATGTTGTACTAGCACCCTGCCTGTGGCGTGTCTGCTGTTTCGTCGAAAAACGCTGCGGCATGCTCGACAAACGCTCTAACCTTGGCCGGCAAGAGTGTTCGCGAGTTGTATGCCAGCCGAATTTCAACTGCACCGTCGACAATTTCGAAGTCGTGCAGGATCCGTACCAGCCGTCCGGAGGACAGTTCATCCTGCACGAGCGCTGCTGACACCGCACCGATACCGAATCCCTCCAGCACCATTTCCCGATTGAACATAGGGTTGTTCGATGCGATGTGATACGTCAGGGGGACGGTCAGACCCCCTTCGTCCAGGCGGAAAGTCAACTCGGGCTTGCGAACACACGGCGATACGGCGACGAACGTGTGTTTGGTGAGTTCGGATGGATGCTGGGGTAATGAGCGTCTTTTGAGATACTCGGGCGTGGCTACGATAATGAGCGGCACGCGCTCGAGAAGTCGAGTAACGACCGTCTCGGTGCTCAACATGAACGGGACGACGATGCCAAGGTCATAACCGTCCGCGACCAGATCTACCGGTCGCTCGGTAAGGGTCACATCAAGATCTACCTTGGAATACTTGCGCTTGAAGGTCGAGATCAGCGGTACGAGTCGAAGCATGGTCGCCGTGGTGTGGGCGACGAGTCGGAGCACACCACCAGGCTGAAGCGTCTGCATCGACGCCTCAGCCTCCAGCACCTCCAGATCGTCCAGAATGCGGCAGCAGCCAGCATAGAAACGTTCCGCCGTCTCCGTCATCGAAATCTGCCGGGTCGTCCGATGCAACAAACGGCTGCCCAGCCGAGTCTCGAGTCCTGAAATAGCGCGTGACACGGCCGGTACGCTAGTGCCCAGTATGTCTGCTGCCCGCGTAAAACTTTTCGCCTCTACGACAGAACGGAATACTCGCAAACTCTCGATATGGTCCATATGGTCCCTTTGATGGCAGCGCACGCATGCGCTGTTGGCATACCTGCAAGGAACGCGACGCAGCCCCTGTCACCGGGGCTGCGCTCGCGCTGGATGCCGCTAACCGCGCGCCGGGTCCCGCATCGCCACCTTCCTGGCAGCCGACGTTGCCGCCTTCGCCGGCGCCGTCACCTCGTTCTGCTCGATAATCTTCGCGATCTCCGCGTCGGCCTGCTCGCCATACTGCGCAAACACATCGGTGTGATAGGTCGTGTTCACAGCAGCGCCGAGCTGCGTGCCGGAATCGTCGCGCGTGTCGGCGTCGACCACCATAGACAGCCCGATGCGAAGCGGATGCGCCTCCAGCTCCTTCGGGTCGAGCGCGATACGCACCGGCAGGCGCTGCACGATCTTGATCCAGTTGCCGGTCGCGTTCTGCGCCGGCAGCGTCGCGAACGCGCTACCCGTGCCAGCCGAGAAGCCGATCACCCGTCCGTGGTACTTGACGCTCGAACCGTAGACATCCGCCGTCATCGTGACCGGCTGGCCGATGCGCATCCGGCGCAGTTGTACTTCCTTGAAGTTCGCATCGATCCACACGCCGTCGAGCGGCACGATCGACATCAGCGGCGTGCCCGGCCCGACGCGCTCGCCCACCTGCACCGAGCGCTGCGCGACGTAGCCCGTCACCGGCGCCGGCAGCGTATTGCGTGCGTACTCGAGGTAGGCGTTGCGGAGCTTGGCGGCGGCAGCCCGCACATCCGGATGCTGTTCGATCGATGTGCGGTCGGTCAGCGCGCGGTTCGATTGCGCCTGCTGACGAGCGGCGTCGAGCGCTGCCTGAGCGGCGGCCACAGCGTCGTGAGCGTGCGAAACGTCTTCCGCCGAGACGGCGCCGGTGCTGGCCACCGCGAGACGGCGCTTCAAATCGTCCTGCGCGCGGGCCAGGTCCGACTCGCGCTGTGCAACATTGGCCGCGTAGTAGTCGTTGTTCACGTAGAGCGTGCTCACCTGGCGCACGGCCTGGCCGAGCGCCGCCTCGGCATTCAGGAGCGCGATCTTCGAATCTGCCGGGTCCAGCGTGACGACCGGGTCACCCACTTTCACAATCTGCGTGTCGTCCGTGTCGACCGCGTTGACCGTGCCGGTCACCTGCGGCGTGAGCTGCACGAGGTTGCCGTCGACGTACGCGTCGTCGGTAGACTGGTGATATTGCCCATACGTGAAGTAGTACGCGCCATACGCAGCACCCGCGACCACGACCCCGATGCCCAGGAGTGCGAGCCACAGCTTGCGCTTGCCTGAGCCGCCGGGCGGCGTCGCGTTCGGTAAGGTGCCGGCGGGTGCACCGTTTGCACCGCTTTTATTCGATTGGGCCGGGTCCGCGCTCGTGCGGTCGGTCGTGGTGGTATCGCTCATGTCAATTCTCCTCAGAGTGGGCGAACGTGCCGGTTCAGCGCGCGGCGACGGCGGGGCTGACGGGGTTGGTGGAGGTGGTAGACGCAGCCGAATCCGCGCTGCGTTTTGCATCAGATGACGTATCGACATAGCCCCCGCCGAGCGCCGACGCGAGCGCGATCTGCTGGTCGCGCCGGTTCATCAGCAGGTTGGCGACGGCCTGATCGGCCTGCAGCGCGTTCATGTCGGCGTTGAGCACGGTCAGCTGATTCGTCAGGCCGCCCTTGTACTGCGTGATCGCCAGCTCGTCGGCCTCGCGCGCAGCTTGTTGCGCCGCTTGTGCATCGCCAAGCTGCACGTCGCTTGAGCGAATCTGCGCAAGTTGCGTCGCCACGTTGCTCAAGGCAGTGATCAGCGTCTGGTTGTAGGTCGCGACTGCGTCGTCGAAATCGGCGTAACGTCCCTTCAGTTGCGCACGCAACTCACCCGCGTCGAAGATCGGCAGATTGATCGCCGGACCTACGGTGGCCGTGCGGCTCGCCGCCGTCAGGAAGCGGCCGAAGCCAAACGCGTCCAGGCCGATCGCAGCGCTCAGATTGATGTCCGGGTAGAACTCGGCCTTCGCTTCCTTCACTTCGTGCGTGATCGCATCGACGCGCCAGCGGGCCGCGACAATGTCCGGGCGGCGGCTCACGAGGTTGGCGGGCAGATTGTCCGGCAGTCGCACCTCATCGCCCACGCCAAGCGCAGGCCGCGCGATCGTGAGTCCACGGTCGGGGCCTTCGCCCATGAGCGCGGCCAACTGGTAGCGGGTCGTCAGGATGCTGCCGTCGAGCGCGGCGAGCGCCGAGCGGGCCGTCGCGAGATTCGCCTGCGCCGTCTTGCGTTCGACTTCGGTATCGAGCCCGGTTGCGATGCGCCCGGCCGTGATGCGGTCGATCTGTTCGCGGCGCTCGACTTCCTGCTGGGCGATATCGCGCAGCACATAGAGCCGCGCAACCTGGTTATAGGTGCGGGCAACCGCGGTCGTGAGCGTGAGCTTGACGACTTCCGCGTCGGCCTCGCTTGCCTGCACCTGGGAGACCGCGGCCTTCATCGATTCGCGATTCTTGCCCCACAGATCCAGATCGTATGAAGCGCTCAGCAGTCCGCTGTTCTGGGTTTGCCAGGTGCCTGCGTAGGGCGGCGGCACTTCCGCCGTGCCGCTGAACTGCTGGCGCGTCAGCGAGTATTCGGCATCGACCCGCGGCATCGTGCTGGCCTTCGCGGTGTCCGCATAGGCCTGCGCCCCAGCGAGGCGGGCGCGAGCCTGGGCAAGCGTCGGGCTGCCCTTGAGCGCTTCGTCAAGCAAGGCCTTCAGCTGCGCGTCGCCGAACTGGTCGGCCCAGTCGGCCGCCGGCCAGTGACCGCTTTCGGCCGGCAGGCTTTGCGTCGTCGCGAACTGTTGCGGCTGCGCCATCTGCTTGTCGCTGTGGATGCCCGCATAGTTGACGCATGCCGAGAGCATCGCCACCAGGATCGCCGACAGCCCCGCCCTCACTACACGGACACCGCGACCGGATTGATTAATCTGCGCTTTCATTTTCTGACCTGTCAGATTCATGGTTAAAAAAAGGGGGAGCGCCGCAGCGCTCACTCTCCGATGAACTTGTTAAGCAGGCGGCACAGTTCGTCGAACTCCGCCTTCG
Source organism: Paraburkholderia aromaticivorans (assembly GCF_012689525.1). Classification (NCBI taxonomy): domain Bacteria; kingdom Pseudomonadati; phylum Pseudomonadota; class Betaproteobacteria; order Burkholderiales; family Burkholderiaceae; genus Paraburkholderia; species Paraburkholderia aromaticivorans. The sequence continues at coordinate 29,924 of NZ_CP051517.1, read as the reverse complement.
TGAACTTCTTCAACCGCACATTCAGCACTTCCGGTGCGATCGACGGAATCTCGGCCGCGATTTCTTCGCCCTTCTTTGTCAGCACCAGGTTTACCACCCGGCGATCGTCAACGCTGCGCGAGCGTTCCAGCAACCCCTTCGTTTCCAGCTTATCCAGCATCCGTGTCATCAGTCCGGTGTCGACGGACAACATCTTCGAGAGCTCGAACGGCGTGGCGGCCAGGCCGCGTTGCATCGCGAGGAGAATGCCCATCTGCGGGCCGGTGATGTCGAGATCCTTGAGGGCCGTGTCCATTTCCGTCGTGATCAAGTTGCGCGCCTTGGTCAGCAGGAACCCGACGCTTTGCGTCAGTGAGAAACTTTCAGGCGTGTAGTGCTTCATGGCGCGTCCTCAGTATCAATGACTTTAACAATAACTGCAACGTCAGTATTATGCAAGAACATTTTTTCGCTTTCTTGCCGTCCGGGGAGCACGCTGCTCAGTGACCGCCCGCGCCCGCTGCGTACTTCGCACCGTCCTTGCTGGGCTTGGTGATCCAGATGAGCGGAATGATCACGACAAAGATCACCGCCGACAGCCAGAACACATCGTTCAGCCCGAGCATCGACGCCTGTGCGCTCAATTGTGTTTCGAAAAAGGCCTGGGCTTTGAAGAGACTCGCATGCAGCGTCGTCTGAATACCGGCCAGCGCGTGCACGTAGTTCGGGTTGTTCACGCTGGTCTGCTCGGCGAGCTGCGAATGGTGCAGGATCGTCCGGTCGTTCCAGACTGTGCTCATGAGCGACGTGCCCGCCGCGCCGGCGAAGATCCGCGCGAAGTTCGACAGGCCCGCGGCCGCCGGGATCTTCTCCTGCGGCAAGCCCGACAGGATGATCGCCGTGAGCGGCGTGAAGAACAGCGCCATCGGGATGCCCTGCAGCAGCGTGGGCAACACGAGCGTGTAGGGGTCGACGTCCGTGGTGTAGAGCGAGCGCATGAAGAACACGCCGGCGAAACCCAGGAACGCAAGCGTCGCCAGCACCCGCACGTCCGATCTCGGCATGACCTTGCCCATCACCGGTGCAAGGAGCACGGCGAAGATGCCGAGCGGTGCGGTCACCATGCCGGCGTCGACGGCCCGGTAGCCCAGGTACTCCTGAATCCACGTCGGCAGAATCACGAGGTTGGCGAAGAAGACCGCGTACGCGACCGATATCGCGAGGGTGCCGCCCAGGAAGTTGCGTCCTTTAAACAGGCGCAGGTCGACGATCGGCTTGGCCTCGGTCAGCTCCCAGATCAGGAAGAACACGAACCCGACCAGCGCGACGATCGTGAGCGCCCAGATCACCGGCGAATTGAACCAGTCGAGATCCTTGCCCTTGTCGAGCATGACCTGCAGAGCGCCCACCCAGACGATCAACGAGATGAGCCCCATCTTGTCGACCGGCAGCTTGCGCGACGGCGTTTCGCTCTTGCGGTAAAGGGCCCAGATGACTGCGGCGGCGAACAAGCCGACAGGCACGTTGATGTAGAAGATCCACGACCAGTTGTAGTTGTCGGTGATCCAGCCGCCGAGAGCCGGACCGGCGATCGGCCCGACCGTTGCGGTCATCGCCCACAGCGACAGCGCGCTCGAGCTTTTTTCCCGCGGAAACGAAGCGAGCAGGAGCGATTGCGACAGCGGCACCAGCGGCCCCGCCACCGCACCTTGCACAATGCGGGCCGCGAGCAGCACGGGCAGGTTCGGCGCGAGGCCGCACGCCGCGGACGACACCACGAACAGCAGGATCGCGGCCACGAAGAGCTTCACCTGGCCGACCCGCTGCGTGAGCCAGCCGGTCAGCGGAATCGACACCGCGTTGGCCGCGGAGAACATCGTGATGACCCACGTGCCTTCGTCGACCGACACGCCGAGGTCGCCGGAAAGCGTCGGGATCGCGACGTTGGCGATCGACGAGTCCAGCACATTCATGAAGGTGGCGAGGGCCACGGCGAACGTGCCCAGTGCGAACTGCCAGCCAACCAATGGGGCAGGCGCGCTCGCGGTTTTTGGCGGATTCATGTTGCGTCCTTTAAGGGGTTTGACAGCCGGCTGTCCTGAAACCGGCACTATTTATCTGATGTGTCAGATAAATGGGTAAAAAAAATGGCCTACCCATCCAGCAACTTGTTGAGGAGCCTGCACAAGGTTGTGAATTCCAGCGGGGTAAAGCCCGCCAGGCGCCGGTTCAACATCGCCGGCGCAAGCTCCGCGATCCGCGTGGCGACATCCTGCCCCGCTTCGGTCAGCGTCAGGCTGACCACCCGCCGGTCCAGACTGTCGCGAGTCCGGCGCACGAGACCCTGCCTTTCCAGCCGGTCGACCATTCGTGTCACGAATCCCGAATCGATGCCAAGCATCCGGGACAATTCCACCGAGGTGTGCGCGCTGTCCCCCGACAGGAGCAGCAGTGCGCCGACCTGCGAACTGGTGACGCCGGTGCCGGAGAGCGCCCCATCCATTTCCGCCGTGAGCAGGTGGCGGGCTTTGCCCAGCGCAAAGACAATGCTCTGACCCGGCCAGAAAAAGTCGCCGAAGTAGTGATTCATTGCTGATACCTCCGTTACTGATCTAGACTATATCTGACTTTTCAAATATATGCAAAGACTTTTTTGGCCCGAGTCAGGCGCATCCATTTTGCGTGCCCAATTGGAGAAAACGAGTCTGCGAATCTCCTTCTACTCCAGCGGGCCCACTTCCACAGTCGTCCCGTAGCCTCTACGACGACCGTCCATCGGGCAACGGTTAATTACCGATAACTTGCGCGCGAAACGCCGTCACGAAGCCGGCGTCCAGCGTTTTCCGACGGGGTTCCGCGCAGGACTACAGGTCGATTGGTACCGCGACGCCGGTTGTATTAGCAAGCTTGAATGACGAAACGACAATCTTTAGTCTGGATGCCTGGTCGTCGAGCGAATGGGCCGCTGCTGCCACCTGCTCGACCAGCGCCGCATTCTGCTGTGTCGCCAGGTCCATCTGACTAACGGCCTGGTTGACCTGTTCTATGCCACGACTTTGCTCATCCGATGCAACGGCAATTTCACCGACGATTTCGGAAACACGCCGGATAGCATCTTTAATCCCACCCATCGCACTGCTAACTTCGATGGCCTGTTGCGAGCCATCCCGAATCGTGGCTACAGATGAGGCAATCAGGTCCTTGATTTCCTTTGCCGCAGACGCAGATCGCTGAGCCAGACTACGAACTTCACCGGCCACAACCGCAAAGCCTCTTCCTTGGTCGCCAGCTCGAGCCGCTTCCACAGCGGCATTGAGCGCAAGGATGTTGGTCTGGAACGCAATTCCTTCAATCACGCCCGTGATTTCGGAGATCTTGTTCGAGCTACCACTGATTCTCTCAACGGTGGCAACCATGGCTTGAACGACATCGCTGCCTGCACCAGCGATTTCCGCTGCCTTCGTGGCCAGTGCATTCGCCCGACGCGCATTGTCCGCGTTCTGCTTCACCGTCCCGGTCAACTGCATCATGCTGGATGCAGTTTCCTCCAGCGACGCAGCTTGTTCTTCTGTGCGGGCAGAAAGGTCAAGGTTTCCCGCGGCAATTTCGCGTGTAGACGTGGTAACTGAATCCGTCGACAAATGCACCGCAGACATGGCCTCCTCCATGCTGCGCATCAGCTTGTCGAACGCGGTGGCTGAGCGACCAAACTCATCCATGCGCGGACTCGAAGACCGCTTTGACAAGTCAAGGGTTGTCGCAATCTCCTCAAACATTCTCACCACGCGGTTCAGCCCGCCGCATATGACATGGTCCAGGTGGAGGCCACAGTACATCGCGATCGAAAATCCCATTGACGCCAGTCCAATCAGACTCATCAGCCATGGGCGGTACGACGAAACCACGTTCGCGTCGAGGCCAAACAGCGCGACTATTGCCATCAGTCCGACGACGGACATCAGTGCTAGCCAGGTGCCGAACGCGAGCATTAACTTGAGTCTGATCGTGAAGACGAATTTCTGCACTTCGCATCCTTCGTGATTGACGGCGCGACTGCGCCATGAAGACTGATGCCTGATATGGGAGCAGGGAGGCTTCGGACCAACCGGCCGCGACACACCGCCCTACGAAGCCGCGATCCTGCCAGTCGGGCAACGCGCGCCGATATTTCGCCCAGGCGCTCGACCCCAACCTTGATGACGTTGCCCGGCCTGACGGCCCCCCGGGCGCATCGATGAAGGTAACGGATCGCGGTATGTCACCCCCGGGTCCCGAGGTTCAGAATGTGTGCCGCACGCCCAGCATCACGCCAAGCTGTTCCGCACCTGTCTCCACCGTACCGCCGGCAGCCACCGACGCGCTGCCGTTTCGGCCGTTGATCATATAACCCACGGATGAATAGACAGACGTACTTCTGCTCAGATAGTAGCTGGCACGCGCGACCAGCTCAGTCGAACTCGTCACACCCGACTGGATGTATTTGTCAACCTGCGCGTCGAGTGCCAGCAGCGCTATCGGCGTATAGGTAAGTCCGAAAAAGTACAGGTTATAGACCATGCTCGCGGCGCCAGCCGACAGATTGCGGTGAATCCAGCCACCGCCTACCCTCAGGCTCGGGAGCTTGAAATAACCATCGACCACAGAGCGGGAGTCCGTGTAGGCGCTGCTGGTCAGCGGAGCGGAGGCCCCCGCGTTACCACGCATCCGGTCATACGATGCCGCCACCCCGAAACGGGACGAATCGTAGGCAATCAGGCCAGTGTATTGCTTGCAGGCGAGGAAATTGCCGGCCACCTGCCCCGGGCAATTCGTCGCGGCGGGTCCGCCGGGTCCGGCTGCGTCGCGCCCGAAACTGTACGTGGCGCCGACGGTCACGCCCGCAAACTTTCCCATGTAGCCAATAGCGTTGTCGCTGCGCGCATTGGGAAAATAGTTGTCGAAGACGTACAGCGAATGAACCGATGGGCCGATAACGTCGGCGTTCAGGACCGCGTAAGTCGACATGTTGTTCTGCCGCCCAAGCGTCAGCGAGCCGTAGGCCGTCTGCAGCCCCACGTTCGCCTGTCGCCCAAACTCCCGGCCACCGTAATTGAAGCCACCGGTGCCCGGCGCGAAGCCGTTCTCCAGCTTGAAAAACGCCTTGGTGCCGCCCCCGAGATCCTCCACGCCCGTCAGGCCCCACTCCGAAGGCACTTCGCCCGTCAAAGTGGGCATCCCGGCGAAACTGCCTCCACCGGCAGCGTGGTTATAGTATTCGACTCCTGTATCGATGATGCCGTATAGCGTGATGCTGCTCTGGCTGTACGCCAGACGTGACACCAGCACGAGTGAAAAGAACGCGATGCTCCTCAACACACTTCGCATTTCCATTGACGTCTCCTGTGTTTTACGGCTGTTTTTTATAATCTATGGTCTGCTAATCAAATAGATAGGAGGTTATGTATTTTTCTGTGTAGTCTGCACCTGTGGCCGCAAGACGCGGGCAGGCCGAACGGCTGCCGCTAGCGGCCTCAAGGCGAGACCACTAGCGTCGGATGGATAGTGCGATGAAGCCCCTACCGCCCTCACCTCACGGACGGCACCTGTCCAGCCCATGCGGCATGCAGCAACGTGTGCACGGCTGCCTCGTCAACCGGCAGGGGGTTGTGATCGATGTGATGGAAAGATTCACCGGCGATGGCGGCGATGCGGTCGGCCGGAACGCCCAGCTCGCGCAGTGCGACCGGAGCCCCCAGATCGCGTACGAGTCGCTGTAGCGCCACTGCGGGATGCGCGCCCATCACCGACTCCATCGCCGCGCATGCCTCAGGTATCGCCGGCGCGTTATAGGCCAGCACGTGCGGCAGCACGACACAGTTGGACTCGCCGTGGGGTACCTCGAAGCGCCCGCCCAGTATGTGACAGATCCGGTGGTGCATGCCGATGCCGACCGAGTTGACCATCAGGCCGCCAATCGCTGCGCCATAGGCCGCCTCGCTGCGGGCGTCCAGGTTGGTGGGCTGGTCCGCCAGTTTCTTCAGCGCACGATAGAGCATGTCGATGCCGGTCAGCGCGAGCTGGCTGGTCAACGGATTGCTCTTCGGGACGTACAGCGCCTCGATACAATGCGCGAGCGCGTTCATGCCGGTGGTCGCGGTCTCGCGGATCGGCAAGGATTGCGCCAGCACCGGATCGACAATGACGGTGTTGGCGAGCGCTTTGGGTTCCCGCCTGGCGCGCTTTTCGCCCTCCACGAGTACCCCGAACAGCGGCGTCATCTCCGAGCCCGAGAGCGTGGTCGGCAAGGTGATATGGGGCGCGCCAGTCTCGACCGCAATATATTTGCCAAGGCCGATCGTCGAACCGCCTCCGACGGTGACGACGGCATCACATTCCTGCCGGCGGAACGCGTCGAGTGCTGCATTCGCTACCTCGATGGGACAGTGCGGCACCGCGCCATCGAACGAGGCGCGAAGCCGGGACCCGAGAGCCTCGGCGACTTGCCGGTAGCGGCGGGCGCCGCCCTCTGTTGTGATGAGCAGTGCACACGATTTTCCCAGCTGATCGAGACGGCCCGCAAGGTCAGTGACGCGCCCGGCGCCGAACAGGACGGTCGGCGAATGGCAGAAGAAATCAAAAACGGGCTGCATTGAAACTCCCTTCTGTATGTTCTGGTGGAACGCCTTCCTACTCGAAGGCGACGTAGACCCGGCCGTTCTCGATCCTGACGGGATAGATCCGGATGGCCAGGGTTACCGGGGCACAGGTCGACTCGCCTGAGCGAACGTCGAACTTCCCCTGGTGCAATGGGCATTCGATTTCGTGACCGTCAAGAAACCCGTCACAAAGCCGGGCGTGGCCGTGGGTGCACAGGTTGTCGGAGGCGAAGATGTCACCATCCACGCTGTAGATGGCGAGGTCCTTTCCGGCAACGATTACACCGACCACGTCATCGGCCGGCACGTCATCGACCGCGATGACGTCCTGCCACGAAAAAGTCTCATCGGCATTCATGATCAGACTGGATAGATGATGGAGTTCGGAATCATTTCGCTGTCGTAGATCGCCAGACGCGAGGCAAACTTCAGACCGTCGGGGGTCGCAACGATTTCGTCGACGTAACGACCTGCATTGAACACGGTCGACAGCTGGTTCAGCTTCGTGCGGATCACGACGTAGTTGGCTTCGCTGTAGATGCGACCATCCTCGACCTTGTGCACCAGAGGCGCGCCCACAATGTGCCGCTGATAGTACGGGTCGTGAAAGAGCGTCTCCTGGACGCCGTAGATGCGATCCTTGAGCATCCCCTTGCTTTCGAACGAAAGCGTCGCCAGTGGAAATCCGCGTTCGAAGTTTTCGCGGGGCTGTAGGCGGTAGACGCACTGCTCCGTGAAAAACTCCGGCCACAGGCTCCAGTCGCCGGAGTCCACCGCGCTCGCATAGTCTGCGTATAGCCGTGTCAGCGCCATCCAGTCTTTCAGGGTCTCTATCATTCCGGTGCCTCCATGACTTCGCGCCAGTAGCGGTACATGCCCCGGATGAGCGTGTCGCTCACCATGTGATCGGTGTCGGTGACCTCATGCCCACCCAGCTCGGCCAGTGTCCGATGAGACGGACGGCTTTCGAACGACGACTGGGAGAATTCGATCACCTCGCCATCGTCAGCCGAGACGAAGCCCGCCGGGCCAAACAGGTTGGCCTGTCTTAGCCGTCGCTGGGTCATCTCCTCAGAATCGTCCTCGAACCCGAAGTGCGTCCAGAAGAAGTCGAAGGAGCCGTGTCCGTTGGGCTGGATCTGCCGCGTCGAGACGCTGTTGACCGACTGCTGGAGGATGACACTCGGGAAGATGGTCGTCATGACCGCAGTCGGGCCGCCCCACCAGGGCTCCGTGACGATATCCAGGAAGCGCGGGTCATTGAGTTGCATGTCCTCCTTGAAGCGCGCGACCTGCGACACCTCCGACGCCTTGAGCGAGTTGCCCCGCGTGGAGATCATTGCAGCATGCCGATTGTGCACGTCCATCTTCAGCGCAGAGCGGTTGTCGGCACGCCAGAGTCCGAAGGTCACGAACCACGTATGCAGAAGACCAGGATGGTAGGAATCCTTGATATTCTCCTGCATGAGCTTCCAGTTGCCCGGAATGCGCTGCCGGTTGTATCCGAGAACCTTCAGCTTCCGGCCGTTGAAAGTCCTGTCGAAACACTGCAAGATCGTCGGGCCGAGAAAATCCTCGAGCGACTCGATCCCGTGGTCAAACGAGGCAAATACCACCCCGCCCCGCGTTGCGACCTTCAGCTTCGTCAAGCCGTTATCCTGCAACTTGAACTCAGGTGGCATGCCGCCGTGCACCTTACCGTCCTGTTTCACACCCCGGCGAAACGGAACGCCCTGCAGATCCCCCTCCAACGTGTAGTTCCATTGGTGGTACGGACAGGTGAACCCGTCTTTCCGGTTCCCGTGACGCTCTCTGCAAAACGCCATGCCGCGATGGGCACACGCATTCTCGATGACGTTGACATGGCCGTCGGCGCCGCGGACCATGATGACGGAGCGCTCACCAATGACGGTACGGGTGAAGTCGCCAGGGTTCGGAATCTCGGCTTCAAGTCCGACGTAGCACCAGTGCTTGCGATAGAAGAACCTCTCCAGCTCTTTCTTGTAGGTCGACTCGTCGGTGTACGCCATGAACGGGATACGGCTGGTACCCTCGTCTTCCCACTTGACGGTTTGAGGGAATATCGTGGATGTCATCGCGTTGCCCCCACCTTCTGGATCACGGTCACGGTTACTTCCGGGAGTCCTTCGATGCGGCCGCGCATCACATCTCCAGCCACCACAGGACCGACGCCTTCTGGGGTTCCAGTCATGATCAGATCGCCAGAACGCAGCGGTTCGTAGAGCGACAGGTGCGCGATACACTCCGCAGTCGACCAGATGAGCTTTGCCACATCCGATGCCTGTTTGCTCGCCCCGTTGACAGTCAATTCAATCGCCGCCGACTTCACATGCCCGGTTTCGCCGACGCGATGCAACGCCCCAATCGGAGCCGACTCACTGAAGCTCTTGCCAAACTCCCACGGCCGGCCCGCGTCGCGAGCCGCAAGCTGCAAGTCACGACGCGTCATGTCCAGTCCAACGGCGTAAGCGAACACGTGATCGAGCGCTTCACTCACCGGGATTTCAAAGCCGCCCTTGCCAATCGCGACCACGAGCTCGATCTCGTACTGGTAATTCGAGGTCATCGACGGATAGGGAACCGACACGGGCGCCGAGGCGTCCACGATGGCGCTGGCCGGCTTCATGAAGAAGAACGGCGGATCCCGGTCAGGGTCCTTGCCCATCTCGCGCGCGTGAGCGGCGTAGTTGCGTCCGACGCAGAAGACGCGATTGACCGGAAAACGCTTCTCGCTTCCGTGTACGTTCAGCGAGTAGACGGGGGAAGGCGAAACTGCGAAATCGATGTGATGTGTCATTTCTTTACTCCCGCGACTCGCGCCAAAGGCCGAGTGCCTGATGGACCGGACGATCGCTAAAACTAAACAGGTGCGTGTCCGTTGTTGCATGGATGCGCAGCTCATTCCAGGAAGGAACGATAAAGATGTCATTGGGACCAAAGCTGTGCGTGGCCCCGTTGATTTCGGCGTGACCGGAACCCTCCAGACAGACGTAGACGGTACCGTCCGTGCACCGGTAAGACTGGGTCTCGAAACCTCGGGGAAGCCTCTGCGCATAGGCTCCGATTGTCGGCATCGGCGATCCGCCGGTGGCAGGGTTCACATAACGCAGCTTGAAGCCAAGGTGTTTGTCCGGCTCCCCTTGAGCAATCCCCAGCAACGATTCCCTGGTACGTTCATAGGGATAGACGAACACAGGGCTCGGTGACACGCCGTCGACTTTGTGGTCGACCGGCAGCATGTTCGCGCCGTATCGCTTCAGGCTGTCCCCTTCTGGCCTGACAGGCAGTTGGGTGGACACGCTCGAGCGCTCCGAAAAGCTGGCATCGAGGAATTGCACCAGCGGCACATCGAGCCCATCGAGCCAGATGGCCGGCTGATTGCCAGGATTGCCGTGGTCGTGCCATGTCCAGGAAGGCGTCAGGATGAAGTCCCCTCGGCGCATCGTGGTACGCTCCCCATCGACCGCCGTATAGGCGGCATCGCCCTCGAGCAGAAGCCTCAGCGCTGACTGCGTGTGGCGATGGGCCGCCGCCACCTCTCCGGGCAAAACCAGTTGCAGGCCCGCATACAGGGTCTGCGTGATGGCCGAACGCCCGCGTAGCGCCGGGTTCTCCAGGACCAGCACGCGGCGTTCAGCCTCGGCTGCGGTGATAAGGCGGCCTGCTTCCATGAGGGGCTCGCGAATCTCCGCGTAGCGCCAGATGGCCGCCACGGCGGGAGAGGCCGGCGTCGGCGTCACTAGCCGGTCGAGCACTTCCCATAACGGAGTCAGGCTCTGTTGACTGATGCGGTCGTAGTATTCGCGCCTCGCTTGCGCTTGCTCTGGTTCAATGGTGTGACTTTGCATCGTACTTGTCTCCGATTTACCGGTCGCTCGAATAGAAGGCGTCGGCATAGATATGCTCGGGCGGTATCCCGCGCTGGTTAAGAAGAAGTGAGGCGGCCTCCACCATAGGGGGCGAGCCACAAAGGTAGGCGCGAAAGTCCTTCAGGCCGTCCCCCCAGTCACTGGCTATGGCATCGGTAACGAGGCCGGTACGTCTGGAGCGCCCGGTCGCATCCGAGGCCGGGATCACCTGAACCGACAGGTTGGGATGCTCGCGCGCAAGATCCTCCAGCCAGTTCCCCCCATAGACATCAGGTGAGGACCTCACGCCGAAGTACAGATGGATGGGATTGGCCATGCCCGCGCGGAGCGCGCCGCGAACGATTGACAGGATCGGTGCGAGTCCCGTCCCGCCCGCGACGCATAACATCGGCCCAGTGTGCTTTTCGCGTAGATAGGCCGTGCCGAGCGGTCCGCTCACGCGTACCGAATGACCGACAACGAGTTCGGTGCTGATATAGCTCGATACCCGCCCACCAGGAACCAGACGAACGTGAAATTCCAGTTCTTCGTCTGATGCAAGACCTGCCATTGAGTACGGCCGGATGTGGTTCGGCGTGAACTGGACCTGGGCGTATTGCCCAGGTGAGAACGACAACGGCTTGGCTGGTCGAAGGACGATCCGCTTGATGTCGTGCGTCATGTCCGCGATCGCGACGACCGTGGCCTTCAGCACCCTCGCAGGATGAATCACGACTTCATCGGGTTCCGGCACCTCGATCTCGCAGTTTTCCGTCAATTCGCTCATGCAGGCCAGTGCAAATTGACCCTCGTTCACGCGGGTGACCTGTGTCTCCGAGCCTGACTCGAGAAGGTGGCCGCGGGTGACCTTACAGCGGCACGTGCCGCATCGGCCAGCGGTGCAGCTATACGAAATCGGCACGTTGTGCTCGCGCAGCACACTCAGCAGATTGGCGCCCGGCGATACAGCCAGCGTGCGATTGAGCGGACGGACAACTAGATCCATGAGATTTGCTCTACTGAAATCTTTCGTGGCTCAATTCTATGAACTGGCCTAACATTGGTAAATGCAATATCGTGAATTTTCAACATTTACGCTGTGAATGAGACCATGGAACTGAATGACATCGACCTGAACCTGCTCGTCGTTTTCAATGAACTGCTCATCGAGCGTCGTGTAGCCAAGGTGGCTGACAAACTTGGTTTGACGCAACCGACGGTGAGCAACGCGCTAAGCCGGTTGCGCAAACTTCTTCAGGACGAACTTTTCATTCGCACATCGAAGGGCATGGAGCCGACCCTCTATGCGAGTCAGCTTGCAGAGCCAATCAGCTTCGCGTTAAGCACGATTCGAAGCTCGTTGAACCAGCAATCCGAGTTTTCCCCCGCCACGAGCACACGAAGATTCACCATCGGTATGGCCGATGTTGGCGAGATCTATTTTTTGCCTAGGCTAATGGACAAGCTGGCGCATGTTGCTCCCCAGGTTTCTGTCAGCACGCTGCGCAACACGTCTGTGGATCTAAGGGACGCGATGGAAGCAGGACAGGTCGATCTTGCAATGGGCTTGTTGCCACACCTAAAGGCCGGATTCTTGCAGCGCAGCCTGTTCCAGCAGCCTTATGTATGCATGTTTCGCCAGGGTCATCCACTTCAAGGAAAAAGAATTACCCTCAAGCAGTTCACCGAAGCCGACCACGTCGTTGTCGTTTCCCCGGGAACAGGACACGCGAAAGTGGACGAAATGATCGAGCGAAAAGGCATTCGCAGAAACGTTCGGCTTACCGTGCCGCATTTCGTCGCCGTCGGGCACATCCTTTCGAATACGAACATGATCGCCACGGTTCCGGAGCGTTACGCGATGGAGTGTCTGGCGCCATTCAAGCTGGCGTATGTCAAACACCCCGTCGAACTTCCAAAGATCGGCATCAATATCTTCTGGCATGCGAAAGTGCACAAGGAGCCGGGCAACCAATGGCTGCGCAATCTGCTTGCCGAAACGTTCTCGGATGCCCGACGAGGGTGAGGCGATCGATTGCCAAATCGCAGATGACGTCAGATCAGTAAGCGACTGCCGGTGGCAGGCACTCGAACTGGAACGGCGCAATCATCGAAGTCGCTCCGTCAACAATTCGAGCATGCGCTGATCCGCCGCGAGAAAGGACTCCCGGCTGAACACCTCCTCACGCAACGAATTGAAGAATCCATGTTTCGCGTCTTTGTAGGTGTAGACGGTTGCGTTCGGCATGCCGTCGACGACGTTCTCGATAACGTTGATATGATCCGGGAGTATGTGAGTGTCCGCCTCGCCCACGTGGTATTGCAGCGGACATTCGATGCTGCGCAACTCCTTCAGATGCTCGTGAACCCGCACGCCGTAGAAAGAAACCGCGGCATCGCAATGAAAACGGGCGGCGTACCTCAGTGCGAGCAAACCGCCGATGCAGAACCCGACGACGGCCACCTTGCCATTGGAACCAGGCAGGTGACGCACCCACTCCGCTACGGCGTTGCAGTGATTGAGAGCCGTCTCCTGATTGAATGCCTGGAGCAATGCGAAGCCACGTTGGCGGTCGGCCTCCTTATAGCCGAGATCGACCCGGCGTTCGAGATGGCCGAAAACGTCAGCGCACACCACCCTGTATCCCCTCTCAGCCAGTTTCGTCGCGATGTGGCGCATCGCGGCGTTGACGCCGAAGATTTCCTGAAGCAGAAGAATCGTGCCGCGCGGCGCATCGTTCTTGCTTTCGGCAGGGCCGACGCAAAACGCTTCGACATCTCCCTCTTGAGAGATTACGTGCCAGCCGGACGGAAATTGTGCTTCGTTCATGCTACCTCCAGTTCAGAAATGGTTCCGTCGTCGTTACGCGCCTGTTTGCGCATCAAGCCGAATTTCTTGAAGGCGGGCTCGTCAGTCACCGAATAGAGCACGGCCTGGCCGCCGGTCGATTCATGCTGAAACCACGACCATGCGGGCGCGCAGAAGACGTCGTTGGGCTTCCACGCGAAAGTTTGGCCGTTTATTTTGGTCCTTCCGCTGCCTTCCAGCACGACAAATACCGAGGAAGAGGTTCGCCTTTGTGGCTGCGTCCGTTCGCCTGCGCGCAGCAATGTGCTTCTATAAGACATGGTAGACATCACAGGGCCGCCGCTAACCGGATTTGTATATTCAATCGTGATCGCATCGTAGGGACTACCAGGCAGCCCGGACATTGCATCGAGCGCCGCCCGCGTGTCCTTCCATCGATAGACGAACATCGGGGAGTGATCGACGCGGCCCCTGCGGTGGTCAACGAAGGTCGGCGTGAGCCCCCCGCGCGAGTACAACTGCGTGGAATATCCCAACGGCGCGGTGACCGACTGGGTAGTCTTCCGCTGCTCACCTTCCACATAGTCGAATTCGAACATCGTCGAATTGAGTGATTCGACTAGCGGAACGTCGAGAACGTCAACCCAGATAACCGGTTCAGTTCCTTCGTTTCCGTGATCGTGCCAGCAGCCGTTGGGCGTCAGCACGAGATCGCCACGCGACATTTGAATCTTCTCGCCATTTACCGTGGTAAACCCACCGCTGCCCTCCAGCACGAAGCGGCTCGCATTCGGCGTATGACGATGAACCGGTGCCTGTTCTCCAGGGTTGTAAAGCGAGTAGGCAGCAAACAGGGTCTGCGTGATGTATGGCTTGCCGGACAGCCCCGGATTGGCAAACACCAGAGCCCGCCGCTCGCACTCCTCGATCGGCACAGTCTTGGCAGCCACCGCGAGCCGTGGGCTGATGTCGGACCAATTCCAGTGACAAGGCACCGCGGTCCGCCGCGGCTCCTCAATTTCGATCTCCATGCGCTGCTCCCAGAACTGCACCAGATTGAGCGCGGATGCATCGCTTGAGAGTTGGGCGCGCACGCCAGCATGATCAAGTTCCATAGTCATCTCCGGGTCCATTTTTGATTTGCTCGATATCTTATAATATGAGATGCATCATACAATATAAGATGAAAAACAGCCTGTCAAGCAAACGTCTCGTGAAGATTTGGCACGGCGGGGAGGACTGCGCGGGTTGAAGGCAAGGGATGCCGCTGATACCCTTTGCACCAATCCATGAAAGGAAGGCGATGAACGTAGAAACGAAAGCCGAGCAGGACGATCAGGCCGACGACCAGCGTCCCGGCATTCAGTCGGTCGAAATCGGGGCGGAAATTCTGAGAGCACTTGCGACTTTTGGAAGGCTCGTACCGTTGCGATCACTCGCGGCGAAATGCGGCATGCCTGTCGGAAAGGTGCACCGCTATCTGGTGAGCCTCACGCGCGCGGGACTCGTCGAGCAGGACGGGGCCAGCGGCCACTATGGAGTTGGCCGGAGTTCGATCGCGATAGGACTCTCTGGACTATGGGCGTGCTCGCCTGTCAAGGAAGCGGCTCGGGCAATCGCACGGTTGAGGGACACTACGCGGGATACAACTTTCGGCGCGATCTGGACTGATGTGGGTCCTGTCGTCTGTTTGCTGGAGGAAGCCGACAGTCCGATCTACATGAACATCCGCGTCGGGGCGCAACTGCCAATTCACCTTAGCGCGACGGGACGGGTATTCGCAGCCCATTTGTCCGAGGAGATTGTCAAGAAGGCCGTCAGGCTTCAGGAGCACACGCTTTCGGTCTCCGGGCAAAAATTCACGTCGGCCCAGCTGCGCGAGCTTTATCGGGAAGTACGCGCGAACGGTTATGCAGCAATCGCGGGGCTGAGCGTACCCGGCATAAATGCCGTCGCTGCTCCTGTCTACGACCACACGGGTAAAGTCTCCGTCGTGATTGGGCTGCTTGGACGGGACAACGATCTGCCGGTTTCTGGAGAGTCGGCCCATATCAATTCGTTGCTCGATTGCGCCGCGCTTGCATCGGAGCGACTGGGTTATGACGCAGGCGCCATCAGTCGGCAAGCCGAAGAGACTTAGAACTCGAGCTGAGGTACCGCCAGGAAGCAATTTCTTACGTCCGCTACGCAGGGGCGGATTCAACCGGTGGACGCAACGGCCGTTCCGTCGGGCACCGGGTACGGCAAATCATCGGCCGGAGCCGACGCTCGGGCGAACACGGTTCTGCGTCAGGAATGCGAAGGATTGCTGACGGTGGCGGCATCGAGCTGTCGGACGGCGACTTCCTGTGTCAGCAAACTAACATTCGCCACGCTTTGCCGGCACCCTGCCCCACACATCTTAGCGACTACTCTAATTAGTTGTCGACGTCGGCGCACCGGGTCCGCCGAAGCCAGCCATGATCTGGCTGGCAATACCAGTGGCGCATTCGCCCCCGTGACTTGTACGGAGGTTCCGGCCGCAGCGTTGCAGTTTGGTTAACGGTCTATTGATGAATGATGGCTTCTATTGCATGGGCATTGCCTCTACCATTGCACCGGCTCTGCATGTGCCACCTGTCATAGAGGAGTGTTATGAATCTCGCTTCAATCCGCAAAGACGCCTTTGCGATGCCTGTTCACAATCCCGCCTATCCCCGGCCGCCGTACCGCTTCATCAATCGGGAATACTTCATCATTTCGTACGAGACCGATTTCGATGCGCTGCGCGCCATCGTGCCCGAGCCGCTGCATCCGGAAAACGATCTCGTGCATTACGAATTCATTCGCATGCCGGACTCATCCGGTTTCGGCGACTACACCGAAAGCGGTCAGGTCATCTCCGTGCGCGACCAGCAAGGGCGCCTCGGCAATTACACCCACTCCATGTATCTCGACGACGAAGGCCCCATTGCGGGCGGTCGTGAGATCTGGGGTTTTCCGAAGAAACTCGCCAGGCCGACCTTGAGCGTCGACGGCAACGACACGCTGCTCGGCACGCTCGACTACGGCACGCAACGTATCGCAACCGGCACGATGGGTTTCAAGCATTTGCCGCTCGACATCGAGACCGAACGCAAGAAGCTCGCGGACACACCGAACTACCTGTTGAAAGTGATTCCGCACGTTGATGGTTCGGCGCGCGTGTGCGAGCTCGTGCGCTTCTATCTGCGCGACGTGAGCGTGCTCGGTGCGTGGTCGGGTCCCGCCGCGCTCGAACTGCATCCGCACGCATTGGCGCCCGTCGCCGATCTGCCGGTGAAGCGGGTGGTCGGTGCACGTCATGTGATCGCCAATCTCACACTGGATATCGGCGAAGTTGCGCTCGATTATCTGGCCTCTACTGAAACGGACTCAACCGGGAGCATGAAGCTCGCGGTCAATCAATAACGCTCTGCGAACCAATAAGGAAGGATAGCTACATGTCATTGAACCAGAAAGTCGCACTTGTGACCGGTGCAGCAAGCGGTATTGGCGAGCAGTGTGCACGCAAGCTCGCGAGTCTTGGCGCCGCGGTGGTGATCGCCGACCTGAATCTCGACAGCGCGCAGAAGGTGGCGAGCGGCATCGTTGCAGCGGGCGGCAAGGCGCTGGCAGTTGCAATGGATGTCACCAGCGAAGAAGCGGTCAATAGCGGTATCGAACGCGCGGTGAAGGAATTGGGCAGCCTCGATGTGCTCGTGTCGAACGCGGGCATCCAGATCGTCGCTCCCATCGAGGAGTATGCATTTGCCGACTGGAAGAAAATGCTGGCGATCCACCTGGACGGTGCCTTCCTCACGACGAAGGCGGCGATCAAACACATGTACGCGGGTGGCAAGGGCGGCTCGATCGTCTATATGGGCTCGGTGCATTCGCACGAAGCATCGAAGCTAAAGTCCGCCTATGTGACCGCCAAGCATGGTTTGCTGGGACTGGCCCGGGTGGTTGCGAAGGAAGGTGGCTCGCGCGGCGTTCGGGCGAATGTGGTGTGTCCGGGTTTTGTGCGCACCCCGCTCGTCGACAAGCAGATTCCCGAGCAGGCCAAGGCGCTCGGTATCTCCGAAGCCGATGTCGTGAAGAACGTGATGCTCAGGGAAACAGTCGACGGTGAATTCACCACGGTCGAGGACGTCGCCAATACGGTTGCGTTCCTCGCGGGCTTCGAATCGAATGCGCTCACCGGGCAGTCGGTGATCGTCAGCCACGGTTGGGCAATGCAATAAGGGGTCGCGTATGCGCAGCAGCACAAATAAAACTAACCGGCAGCCGGATGCATTCGTGCTGCCGCGCTACGACGAAATTGCCCTGGTGCTTCAGGGCGGCGGCGCGCTCGGGTCTTACCAGGCCGGCGTCTACGAGGGCCTCGCCGAGGCCGGCGTGCAACCGCACTGGATCGCCGGCGTCTCGATCGGCGCGCTGAACACCGCCATCATTGCGGGCAATGCGCCGGAGAACCGCGTGGAAGCGTTACGCGGTTTCTGGAATTCGATCTGCCATCCGGTCGACTGGGTCGGTGGGCTGGGCGGCTGGGCGCTGCCCGGGTTCGGAATGCACGACCTGTCGCGCAAGTGGGCCAGCATGTGGGCAGCCGGGCGCGCGTTGACCGAGGGTCAGCCGGGTTTCTTCTCGCCGCGCAACCCGTTGCCCATGGCGGGTTTCGGCAAGCAAAGCCCCAACGTGGTCAGCTATTACGATACAGCCGCGCTGAAGGAAACCCTGTTGAAGTTTGCCGATTTCGATCGAATCAACGACGGCGACATTCGCGTTTCGGTGGGTGCGGTGAACGTGCGGACCGGCAATCTGGTGTACTTCGACAACACGAAGATGCGTCTCGAACCGGAGCATTTCATGGCGTCGGGCGCGTTGCCGCCGGGCTTTCCGGCGGTTGAGATCGACGGCGAGCACTACTGGGACGGCGGCCTCGTTTCGAATACTCCGCTGACCGAGGTGCTTCGCGATGCCGACCACAAGGATGCGCTGGTTTTCCAGGTGGACCTGTGGAGCGCAAGAGGCAATGCGCCGGGCGATTTCCTCGACGTCTCCGAACGTGCCAAAGACATTCAGTACTCGAGCCGTACCCGGGCGATTACCAGCATGCTGGCGGATCGTCAGAAGCACGCGCGCTTCATCAAGCAATTGCTCAGGCATGTTCCGGCTGATGTGCTCAAGGCCGATCCGCTCTTCCGTCGTGCTGAAGAAGCGGCCGACGGCAGTGCGATCAATGTCGTGCACCTTATCTACAAGAACAAACCGTATGAGGGGCATTACAAGGACTACGAGTTCAGCATCGACACGATGCACGAGCATTGGGAAAGCGGTCTTGAAGATATTCGCGATTCGTTTGCCCATCGGGAGTGGTTCGATGTGCCAAGCCGCGAACAGGGTTTCGTAACGTATGACGTGCATCGCCGGCTTGGCGCTGTGCCGCAGTCTGACCGTGACGCGCCTGAATTGCCCCTCGGCGCGGAACGGAAAGTCGCTGCTTGAACTGGCGCGCGTCGGGTGGTCGCTGACAGACGACGGCACGGAGAGCGTGCAAAAGTTGGGGAGGAGGCTCCTAGGGAGGGCCGCTTGTGCTTCCGGTAGCGGCATCGGTTTCGTCTGGAGTAGGCTGATCGGTCTCGCAACGGTGGGAGCAAGCCATGCGGTTGATCATCGAAGCAAGGTTGGCCGACGGAGACAATGATACGGTCGAGGTAGGCGACGGAGTTCTGGCGGTGATTGAGCGCCCTGACTGCTGTCTTGCCGAACTGGGCCTGACTCTCGCGGAAGGGCGGTCGCTGCTGGCCAAGGTCCAGGTCGCGCTCATTTCGAAACAGGTGCAGTCGTGGCTCTCAGGCCAGACCCATTGTCGGAGCTGCGGTGCGGCCTTGACTCATAAGGATAGTCGCTCGACGGTGCTGCGCACCGTGTACGGCAAAGTGATGGTGAAGAGCCCGCGGCTGTGGTCGTGTGCTTGCCAGCGGAATGCGCGGACGCCGCGGCGTGTGGTGCATCCCTTGTCCCAAACCCTAACCACGCGCGTCACGCCGGAACTGGAATATCTCCAGGCGAAGTGGGCAGTCCATCTGCCGTACCGGCAGGCCGCGGCCATGCTTAAGGAAGTGCTCCCGCTGGACAAGGGCATTTCGTTCACGTAGAGCGAAGGAAAGTTGTCACCAAAAACGAAGTAATGTTGTCAACACCTGTTTTTGCGTAGCGATCGCGGCGGCAACGAAGAAGCACATCGCGTTACCGAAAGGTGGGCAATATACGCTCGTGGTCTGCCACGCACCGTGGCGAGCTACGCGTAATGGTCGTCAGGACCGAGGCGGAAGCTACCAGAAATGCGGTTGTAGAAATGCAGCGAGATAGCGATACGATTCTCCGTGCGGCTCGCTGGGTGCCTCGAAAAGATCAGCGGATATCTCGCCCCGTAGAGCGTTACCACACCGCGCACAGTGATATGGCGGACCGATAAGACCTCGCATTCAGGACGTATGCCGTCGGTCGAAGGTATCTGCTTGATTGTTCCGGGTCGACGCCACGACGGCTCGGTGGGCGAATGGTCGCAGGTGCTGCCTCTGATAGTACTACCAGGCATTCATGGTCATTAGACCTTGCCCCAGAACTCGACGATGCAGCGTTGCCCGTCGACTGCCACGAAGCAAGGCCTTTCAAGCAACGACTTTGCAGAAGGATCCGCTTCGAGCATCAGCCATGCTTCGAAAGCGCCGCGCCTGTATGGCGTCAGACGTCGCCCCACTTTCGGACTGAACACGTCGTAACGGTGCGCGCCGCGTGGGCGCGGCAGCGTGAGTGGCTCGAAACTTCGCAAAACGTCGACCATGTGTACCACCTGCCTGCGGATTTCATGGTCTAGGACGAACGTGAGTTGACAATTTTAGTTCGCGCTAACGCGAAGTGACGACTTTACTTCGCCAGTTAGCGAAGCAATGTTGTCAATTCAATGGCTAAACTGTTGCCCCCGCGAGCGCAGTCCAGTGACAACTTTCCTTCGTTTTACGCCCAAGGGCGCGGTCTTTGTCAACGCGGCGCGTGGCGGTCTGGTGGACGAAGACGCGCTCTATGAAGCCCTGACCTCGGGACATCTGTTCAGCGCGGGTCTGGACGTGTACCGGAGCGAGCCCAACGTCGACAAGCGCTTCGCGGAACTGGACAACGTGTTCCTGACGCCCCATATGGCCAGCGCCACGATCGAGACCCGAGGCCAGATGGGGTTTACGGCGCTGGACAATGTCGCCGCCATCCTGGATGGGCGGCCCGCCTTGAATCCTGTCTAGGACGGCGCTTTTTTCGGGATCGTGAGACTGCCAACTGACTCTCCCACCCCTCTGTTCACGCCGCTTCGGCCAGCATCGAGTGACGACAGTCCGCCGCGGCGCACCGGCACGCGTACTGCACCCGGACGTCTTCATCCACCGGATCCTCTGTGGCGAGCAGATATTCAATGAATTCTGTGGTCGACCACAGATGTTGTTAATTCCGCTTGCGGAATTAACGCCACGCCTTTGCTGTGAAGCGGTTGACGACATGGTATCAGCAAGGCGCCGACGTCCAGGCTCTTCTGCCGTTGCTGTCGACGTATCTTGGTCATGCGAACATCGTCTCGACACAGGTTTATCTCACGATGACGCCAGACTTACTGGTACAGGCGTCCTCGCGGTTCGAGAGATACGTAGGAGGTCAATTATCATGAAAGCACTTTCATTATCACCATGGGTGAGGCGATTTCTCATTGAGTATGTGGTCACGGAGAGAAACCTTGCAGGAAGCACACAGCTCAGCTATCGCGAAACACTGGCGAGCTTGATCCGGTATGCGGCAGGTAAGACACATAAGCGCGCTGACCTGTTGAATGTCGAGGATCTCACGCGTGAATTGATTACCCGATTTTTGTCCGAACTGTCGACACAGCGCGACTGCTGTGCCAGGACGATCAATCAAAAGCTTGCGGCACTCCATACGTTCGCCCGCTTCGTGGGCGAATATGGTCCCGAACACCTGCAGTGGTCGGGTGGCGTGCTTGCGATACCGTTCAGGAAGTACGCAAGGCCACAAATCTCGTATCTGGAAAAAGTAGAGATGGACGCGCTTCTGGCCTCACCGGACCGCCAGACGACGCAAGGCACGCGCGATTATGCAACGTTGCTGTTTCTATACAATACAAGAGCACGTGCGAGCGAACTCGCTCAGCTCACGGTAAGTGACCTGCAATTGGACAAATCGCATAAAAGAGATTCCTTCGTCACCTTGCATGGAAAGGGCGACCGGACACGCATATGTCCGCTGTGGCCGCATACCGCGGATGTAATCGAATCCCTGGTTGCGGGGCGTTCGCTGCGCCAGCATGTATTCCTGAATCGCAGCGGCCAACCTATGACCCGATTTGGAATTCACGCAGTAGTGGAGGGTCATGCAGCTAACGCGGCGCACCAGCTGCCATCGCTTAATCGCAAACGGGTCAGTCCGCACACGATTCGGCACACAACCGCGACATTCCTGCTTCGGGCCGGTGTAGACATCAATACCATCCGTGCATGGCTGGGACATGTGTCACTCAACACGACCAATGTCTACGCTCAGATTGACCTCGAAATGAAGGCCCGCGCCCTAGCCTGCCTTGAACAGAGCAACCCATCATTACGGCGACGAGCTATGGATTCCGATTTGATGCAGTTCCTGCGATCCCTATAACTGGATTCTGTGGCTTCCATCGGACAAGATGACTACGCGTTTCTGCGCTCGGTCATCGGAGGCCACAGAAATTGCAACGTCACGCAAAATGAACAGTCTTCGCCCGGCTCGATCGGCCGCAGCGTCTGGATGAAAATTCGTCCCTGATCCTCGATGGTCTCGCAGTTCGGGGCACAGGCGTGATTGAGCCAGCGCGCGCTGTTGCCGCCACGGCTGCCATCGATCACCCGCCCATCCGACAGACCAAAAAGAAACGTATGCCCTTCGACGCCTTCACGCTGGTGACGGCGCACCGCATTTCGCCACGAAGTGATTTCACCCTTGTACTCAAGCACGCGCTCGCCCGCCGCGAGCGCATGCACGGCGAACACGCCTTTGCCGTGAACTGGAGACCGCCGGACAATCACGCGCCGCATACTTTTTCCTTTCCCGATGTCGACGCCAGTATACGAGCGGCAAATTTCCGCATCCAGTGCGACGGGATGAGCACACTTGCGACGTTCGGGCACCGGCGGCCATATCGAAGCCGGAGAGTTGAGGTATCTGATCCGCAGACATCCCGGAGTGACGGAGCGATCGGTCTGCGAAGATATCCAGCTTCAGAAAAGCTGGTTACCCAGCTCTCGCAGGCTGACCCACTTCACCGTGCTCACGAAGGTCCGGCCTGCGGTGTCGAGCGATTCGATCATCGCGCGTTGCCCGCGGGCTTCCGCAATCACGCGCACGATGCGCGTCCGGTAGCGCAGTAACGCGCCGATCGTTGGGCACGAGATTTCGCGTCCGGTCCACGATCGTTTCTTTTCCATACGGCTATCTATCTAGACATGCAGCGAATCGCTGGGGCCGCAGTGCGTCGCGGCATCTCGCACTGATGCTACCAGGCCGGCTGGCCGGGGTCCAGGCCCTGCCCGATCACGCCGCGCCGTCGCTGCCGCCAGCACCTCTAGCGGCTAGCCTGCTGGCCGCCACGCCATCGGCAGAAATCCGGCCGACGGCCTGCGTCCGGTCTCAGGCGCCGTTCACTGCGTCCTTGAACGCCTTCCCCGCCGTGAACTTCACCGTCTTCGCAGCCGGGATCTGGATCTCGGCGCCGGTCGCCGGATTGCGGCCGACCCGCGCAGCGCGCGCGCCCGTCGCAAATGAACCAAATCCCACCAGTTGCACCGTGCCGCCCTTCGTCACTTCGCCGGTGATCGCCGCGATCACCGCATCGATCGCCTCGCCGGTTGCCGCCTTGCTGCCGCCCGTCTTCGCGGCCACTGCGTCGACCAGTTCCTGCTTGTTCATTGCTTGCTCCTCGCTGGGGTTGTGAATGCCACCCTACCCGAACTGCGCGCCCTTGCGCAACCGGTGCGCCCTCGCTCCCGATTCACGACACAAGGCGCGCGCGTCGAAGCGTGGGCAATACAGGACGCCGCCATGCAGCCGGGTCTGCACCCCTCAGCTGTGGACCGGCCGTATCCGCGGGATGGATTTGATAGGCGTGCGGGTGTCGACCGCACCGGAGACACACTGGCGTGCCAATGCGGTGCGGGTTTTGCGCCATGGGGCTGATTGATGGCGACCTCTGACGAACCGCCGCTGCCCTGTTCTCTCTGGGCCGCGCGTCCGGTCCGGCTCCCGGGCCGCATTGCGGCCGCCAAGGTGTGCGGACGTCCGGTACCCGTTCCGAACGCGGCGCAGCCCGGATTCCGCGGCATTTGCTGACATGACGGATCCATGCATGCGCCCGTGTCCGCAAATGAAGGGGTAGAACTCGGATTATCGACCCCTTCATTTACGCCACTTTTCTGCGTTTTTTCTCAATTCCTTATACCGCGCAAGTCCTCGTCCCAAGGAGCGGGTGGGGTCGGTGCCCGCCCGCGGCGTGGCGTTGAAAAGCCCCGCCGCATGCCGGTGCAGTGACTATCATGTAGATGTGGTCCGTGCTAGCGACACGCGACCGCAAAACGGGCAAGGCGGGGCCGGCGGGAGACTGGCCGCCCGTCCTTGCTCCGCCAGAACCGGGTCCGCGAAGGTGCGGGCCATTTTTTTGCGCCCTTCCAACCCTGATAATTCCACTAATCAGCGTTGAGTTTATCGGAGCGAACCAGTTCAACGGATTCAATCGTGAAAAGCGGAGTGTCACGACCTGAGTCCGGCGACACGGATCAGCTTCGACCCACAAACAGTCCGATTATTCAATTCGTTTCATTTCCAATGTGAATAAGACAAAAAGCTATTCAGTCTGCGCGCAGCTCATCTGTTCGAGTACTTGCTATTGCGCCAGCATTACTTGAGAACAATGAGTCGAATATAAATTGAGGATTCGCGCAAATCACGCGGTTTCGATCTCACTCAGTGATTCCGATATTCGAAGTTAATCACCGATTTCCGGCCCGCCTCGACCACGGTTTTTTGTGCTGTGCCCCGATGACCTGTCGCGCTCGACTGGCTGACGAGCCGCCTCACGCAGCGGCGCCCTGAATGCGTTACGACGATCCTGCCGTTCCTCACGCGTCATGTCAGCAAAACGTCCGGCCGTTCCGCTACCCGATCCCGGTGGCGTACGTTCAGTTGTCTGTAGACTGGATCCCCGTTGCTGCGCCCGCGCGGCGGCGACCTCATTCACCAGGGCGGCTGCCCGCTCGGCGCCGCTGAGTTCAACGAGTGCCCGCCAGGCACGATCGTCCCGCTCGACCACGTAACGGATTTCGCGTCGCATCGTGAGGTCGCGCCGATCCAGTGCTGCCCCTGCCCGTTTCAGGGCAGCGCGCTCCTTTGCCACCAGCGGCCGGCCGTCGCCCTTCGCGACCGACGCGACGTATAGCGCGTCGGCATACTGTTCGACGGCCCGGCCGAGCGTCATTTCGGCCCGTCGGGGCCGCGGCGCATTCGAGAATTCGACACGGCGCTGGTTCAGCGTGTGCCGGTAGCCCAACTCAGGCCGATGATCGCGCTCCGGTCTCAGTTCGTGCTGCGCGCTGAACGATTTTTCGTCAGCACGCGACAGGCTGCGCATCAGGGCCGCGCCATCCACAAACTCGTCCCGACCGGCCGCCACAACCAGATTTTCCCTGTGCCGGGTCATCGCGACATAGGCCAGCTCGGCGTGCATGCTCTTCGTGGCCAGCACGTACGCGCGATCGACTGTCACACCCTGGCTCTTGTGGACCGTGAGCGCGTAGCCGTGATCGAAATGGCCATATTGCGCCGTGTCGACCGCGAGTCGCCGACCGTCATCAAGGCGCACATGCAGCACGGCGCCGGGCGCTTTCCTGTCAGGCATTTCGATCCGTTCGACCGTGCCCAGCGTCCCGTTCTTGACCTGCATCACGTATTCGTTCTGCAGGAACATGATGCGCTCGCCGACGGCGATCGCGATCTGCCGGTCCTCGGTCCGCACGGTCTGTTCGGCACCCAGCTCGCCGGCAGCCCGTCGCAATTCGCGCACGCGCGCATTCAGCGCGCAGCGCTCTTCGTTGGTATGCGTCAGCAGCAGCTGGGTCTTGCCCGGACGGGTCCGGCGGTCATCCTGCCACTGCGCGATCAGCTGCTCTCGCGCATTGGCGACGGTCGAATACAGCTGCACACCCCCGTGTTCCGCATACGTGGACACGGCCGTTTGCACATCGTGCCGGGCCAGCGCCGAAGTTGCTTCGCGCTGCCAGGGCTCGTCCTGCCGCCTGATCTCCGTCAGGCTTTCGAGCCGGTTTGCGGCGGCTGCCTCACGCGACACTGCGCGGAAAGCATCGCCGGCGGCGACCGCATGCAGTTGCCACGCATCGCCCACCAGGCGCACGCGCGCTCCGGCCGCGTGCGCGTGGCCGAGCAGTTTTTCCATCTGCCGCGATCCAACCATGCCGGCTTCGTCGATTACCAGAACCGTTTTCGCATCCAGCGTCACCGTGCCGCGCTCGATGCCCGAAAGCAGACTGTGCAGCGTCCGGCTCGCGATGCCCGCGTCGCGTTGCATGTCGTCGGCCGTCTTGCCCTGTAGCGCTGCGCCGATCACGCGCAGTCCGTCCGCCTCGAGCGCTTCGCGTGCGGCCGCGAGCACATAGCTTTTGCCGGTACCCGCTGCGCCATTCACGACCACCAGCTGGCCGCCACCCGCGAGCGCGACAAAAGCCGCATCCTGTCCCGCATTAAACTTCCGGGTTGCGCGCAGTATTTCACGCACCGCGGTGTCGCCCATCGCGCTGTCGCCGGCGCGACCCATTGCGCGAGCACGATCGACGAGGCGCACCTCAATCGCACGCAGATCCGCCGACGTGAACCATTCTCCCGTCCGTCCGGAATCCTTGAGCGCCAGCAGCTCTTTCGAATTCATCAGGCGTGCGTAAACCTGCCGGAACTGTTCGGCACCATCGGTATTGCGAAACACGAACTGCTCGACGTCGCGTCGCGAGAAGATGGACTGATTGATCGTCAGCGCGGCGACACCGATCGCCGGATTGATGAGCAGCCGCTGGCCATTGCGGTAGGCGCGCTGGCGATTCTCTTCGAGCAATCCGGCCATCACACCACGCTCGCCCGCGTAGCGCGCGACGCCTACTTTCACAGACGGTTCCAGGTCGATACCCAGCGTCCGGTAGCTGCGATGGTCGATGCGGGCCTCGATGCCCGCCCGTGCCATGAAGTGATTGGCCGTGACGGCCCATTCTTCACGCACGTCGCGAACAAACTGCCGGCTGCTCAGATAGCGGTCCTTTCCGGCTCCGCCTTTTTCCGGTTCCTGCGCATTCCAGCGCCTGAAATAGTGCCCTGGATCGCGGGCGATGCCATCGTTCAACCGTTCCGTGAACATGATGTGCGCGTGCGGCTGTTCCAGTCCGTCGCTCGCTGCCGGATTGTGGATTGCCCAGGTGTACGCATGCCGCTCGCCGAGTGTGTGTTCAACGAACTCGCGCACGAGCGCGACGCGCTGTTCATCGTCCAGTTCGCGCGGAATCGACACCTCGATCTCCGTGTACGGGCGACCGTTTGCCCGCTCATGGGTGTCTGCTGCCTGCCAGAAAATGCTCGCGTCGTGCGCGGCCCATGCTGGCATGTTGCCGCTCTCGGTCATCTTGAGGTCGCCACGCTCTTCGTACTTTCCACCGCGAGAAATGTAGGCGTAGTGATCCTCCCGCGCAATGTACTTTGCGTGCTCCCCTGCGGCAGCCTTCCTGCCTGCTTTCACGCTCAGATGGTATGTCGGCATTGGCGGCTTGGCTTTCGTCTTATCATAAGCTGTTTCTATGCTAGCATAGAAACGCGGAAGCGCGCTTTGACTCGCTTTGCTCGCCAGATCCTGCCGGGTGGCGCCTCCTTACTAGCTCGCTTTTGCGGTTTTCATAATCCGGAATGGCTTGCAGGAAGGGGGCCGAATGATCGGTCTGCGCCCTCGCTCGATGCAACGTGAATTCGATCCAGGAGAAAAATGATGGCAAAGGCCGAATGGCTCACGGAACATGTCCAGTACATCAAGGGTTTGAAGTCGCCAACCGCCACGCAATCGCTGCTGGTCGAACTGGCGGCGATTCCGAATCCGTCCGCACAGGAGTCCCGCCAGCTAGACAAGCTGATCCGACTGGAGAAAATTAACCAGAAGGCTGACGCGATGAAGGCCGAAGCCGCCCGCATGCTGAGCGCGCGGCGCGAGGATCAACGCAAGGCCCGCACGCGCGAACTGATCGAACTCGGCGGCATCGTCTCGATGGTTGATTTTCCGGTGGATCGCGGCACGCTGACCGGCGCGCTACTGTGGGCGCTCGATCAGTTCAAGACTGAGGATGACTTGCAGCACACGCTCAAGAAACGTGGCGATGCTTTCATCGCTGAGCGCGAAAATGAGAAAAAGGCGGAGTCGCAGGCCAGCGCGGAGGTAGCGGCTAAAGCGGCTGCGGCGGAGAAAGTCCCCGCGTAGTGTGCGGGGGCCCAGCCAGATCGTCCCTGCGCTGCGCTCCGGGTCGGCGCTCTCCCCGCACCTTATCGGCGCGGGTCCCCGTGCGCCTCGATCAGGGCGCGCGGGCGCGCGCGATATCGCAGCGGTCTGCGTGACTTCGGGCTTGCAGGAAAATAAAAAGCGCGTCGTGGGGAACGACGCGCCGGAGGCCTAAAAAGGGATTCTGGAAAATGAACCGGTATCGATCAGCGCCCCGATACAGCTTCTTCCGGGGCGCTGCACCCGGCTTGCTTAGGCGGCTTCCTCCTCCTCCTCGTCTTCGTCGTCATCCCATACGACCGGCGTTTCCCGGCTCACCAGCACTTCGGGCAACCAGCGTGCATTGGCCAGTAATCGTTCTGCCGTCTCTGCGGCTGCGTCCTTCTTCAGTTTCTCCAGCGGTGCCGCCGCTTCGGGGGAGACTGCTTGCGCTACCACGTCAACGATGCGTGCTTTCGAAACGTGATTCAGATAGCTCGTTCGCGTCGGCGTCCAGTACTGCGTCATATCGACGTTCAGCAGATTCATCAGCACGTTCACCGGGTGTGCGCCATCCGATTCGCTCACGCCGTTGACGGTCGCGGCCACGCAGAAGGCGAACAGGTTGCTCAGCACGTCTTCGCTCTGCGTCATCAGCCAGGGCAGCACATCACTGAAACGCTTCGGCAACAGCGTGGCCCACTTTTCGCGTTCGGCCGAAATTTCTTTCCATGCCGCGCTGGCTTCCATGTCGTCCGCTGTCTGCAACAGGCGGTTGTGTGAGCACCTGGCCCGCACGTCGGCGGCATGCTGGTCGTAGACGCAGACATAGCGGTCATCGAACACAACCGGGATCAGGCGGTGCATCAGTACCGCCAGTGCGGCCACCGGGTTCCGTGCAAGTTCGATCTGGACGGCGGCGGTACGGTGTGCCGTCAATCTCCTGCTGAGGTCTTTGCCGTGCAGCGGCTTTTCTGCTGGCGCTGGCAGTTCGTCAACACCCGTCACACCTTCGCGGTTCACGCTGCCCCGGTCCTCGGGTTTGACCAGTCCGCGCTCGATCACGGCGTGGCCGTCCTGGTCGAGCGTCACGAATGCACCGGCCCGCGCCTTCTGGTCGTCGCTCCAGATTTCGAGGCGTTCAGCAAAGTCGTCCAGCGCCTGGGAAGCGGCGTCCGCTACGGTTTCCAGTGCGTCGCGGCGGGCGTCGTCCTCGGCTTCGTCTTCGGCGTCGTAGTACGCGTTCAGTTCCGCTGCGGCCTGTTCGCTCGCTTTCTTCAGCGCGCGAAGCTCGGTCTTTTCCTTCTTCGTGTACTCGCGCGATGCCGACGGCAACCGGCCAAAGCGGGCCATTTCGCCAAAGTCACGGCGCACGCGGGTTTCCACCCAAAGCCAGCCCTCGGCGCTCAGGGTCTGCGCGACAGAAACGAGCTTTTCTGCCACCAGGCGGTGCAGCAGTTCCGCGTCGGTCACATACCCGGCGTTCTGCTCGTCACTGAACAGGTCTCTCCGCACCTGACCGCCTGCTGCCTCGTATACGTCGAGCGTGACGAACGCAACCAGGTTGCTGTCGGCCACATCGATCTCGCTGTTCGTGATCGCCGCGCGCAGCTGCGCCGGGTTGCGTTGCCACGGCTGGGCGGCGTCAAACCACAGGCGTTCCTGCAGTTCGTGATCGTCCGCCAAGGCAAGCGTGCGGATCTGTTCCAGCGTCATGCCGTCATCGCGGAAGACGTCAAGCAGGCGGGGCGACACGTTCGCCAGTTTCAGGTGCCTTTGCACCTGAATTTCCGACAGCGAGAACAACGCGGCAATGAAGGTCACTGTGCGGCCTTCATTAATCAGCAGGCGGAATGCCTCGCAGGCGTCCGCCGGGTGCATCGGCTCATGCTGGTTTTCGATCAGCGAAACCGCGACGGCATTGGCCTCGCTCACGATCTTGACCGGGACAGGGTAGCTGTCATCGATCCGGCCAGTCGTGCGCAGCAGGTCAAGCGCGAGCAGGCGGCGCTGCCCCGCGCATACGC